>NZ_JASCPA010000100.1:0-8848 GCF_029959715.1 Pseudomonas sp. PS02288
CAACTGGCCGGGCCTGAGCCTGGGCGCCGGGCCGCGCGCCTCGCTCGCGCTGGTGCGCGGCGCGCGAGCCCGCGCGCTGCTGCGCGGCGGCGAGTTCGTCATTCCGGACGATGTGAAGGGCTGCGCCCTGGCCGTGCTGCGCCACCGCGTGCGGCTGTCGCCGGAGCTGGAGATCGAAGGGTTGTCGGTCGATCAGGTCCTCCTGCAACTGCTCGAACAGGTTCCGGCCCCGCGCCTATGAGCACCTCACGATGAAACCTTCGCGCAGGCTGCTGGCGCTCGTCGCCACGCTCTTCGCCGCCGCCCTGCTGCTCGGCGCGCTGGATGCGCTTGGCGTGGGCGTGCCGGCGTCGCTGCATCGGCTCTGGTGGGGCGCGTTGCTGGCGCTGTGCGCCTTCGCCGCGGTCGATGCCTGGCGCCTGCGCCGCATCCCTTCGCCGCGCCTGCAACGGCGTCTGCCGGGCAAGCTGCCCTTGGGCCGCAGCGAGGAAGTGCGTTTGGAACTGGCGCACGATCATGCGCGGCCGCTGCGGGTCGAGGTCTTCGATCACGTGCCGGACGGACTGGCCTTCGAGGCGCTGCCGCAGTCCGTCGAGCTGCGCCCGGGCGAAATCATCTCATTCGGCTATCGCCTGCGCCCACGGGTACGCGGGCATTTCAGCTTCGTCCGCTGCGAGCTTGGCGTGCCCAGCCCGCTCGGCCTGTGGCGCGCCCGGCGCCTGCTGGCGCTGCCCGGCGAGACCCGTGTCTACCCGGATTTCGCCCGTCTCTACGGCGCCCAACTGATGGCGGTGGACGACTGGCTGAGCCAGCTCGGCGTTCGCCAGCGCCCGCGGCGCGGCCTCGGGCAGGAGTTCCACCAGCTGCGCGAATTCCGCGACGGCGACACCCTGCGGCAGATCGACTGGAAAGCCACCGCGCGCAAGCGCATGCCGATTGCCCGTGAATACCAGGACGAGCGTGACCAACAGATCATCTTCCTGCTCGACTGCGGTAGGCGCATGCGCAGCCAGGATGACGAGCTGGCGCACTTCGATCACGCGCTGAACGCCTGCCTGCTGCTCAGCTACGTGGCGCTGCGCCAGGGCGACGCGGTGGGCCTGGCGACCTTCGCCAGCGAGCACGATCGCCACGTCGCGCCGGCCAAGGGCCATGCGCAACTCAGCGTGCTGCTCAACGCGGTGTACGACCTCGCCAGCAGCCAGCGCCCGGCGGACTATGCGGCGGCGGTCAGCCAGTTGCTCGCCCGCCAGCGCCGCCGCGCCCTGGTGGTGCTGGTCAGCAACCTGCGCGACGAGGACGACGAGGAACTGCTCGGCGCGCTCAAGCGCCTCGGTCGCCAGCATCGGGTGCTGGTCGCCAGCCTGCGCGAGGAGGTGCTCGATCGCCTCCGGCAGACACCGGTTCGGGGCTACGACGATGCCCTCGCCTACTGCGGCACGCTCAACTACCTGAATGCCCGTGGCGGGCTGCATGATCGTCTGGCCGCCAACGGACTGCCGATCCTCGACGCGCGCCCGGGCGAACTCGGTCCGGAACTGGTCGGGCGGTATCTGGCGTGGAAAAAGGCGGGCGTTCTGTAGAGCGGGGATGGCGCCCATCCGTGGGCGCGTGGGGCGTCACTGCGGCGACGTCACCTTGGGGCTGAAAGCGAAGTACTGGCGCAGCACCTGGACCAGCTCGACATACTCGGCCGGCGGCGCCACCAGGGAAAAGCCCGAATCGTAGCTTCCCGGCGTGGCGTCTTCCTGGCTCCACTGGCAGGTCGCATAGAAGTCGACGAAATGAATCTGCCCGTCCTGGCCGGGAATCTTCAGGCGCATGTCGAAGCGCGCATCGGTCAGCATCGGCCACTCGCTGATGAGCATCAGCCCATCGACCGAGACGTTGCCCAGGTAGCCCATCGGTTTATCGGTATGCCGGTTGAACACCTTCAGGTAGTACGGCAACTGATGGCGCTCGATTCGAGACGGTAGACGCATGATGGCTTATCGCTATGAATGTGGGTCGAGTATGGTCCGAGTTCACGGTCGCTGAACAGCCGTCAGGCGCAGTCCGCTGCCAGCCGCGCGTCGATTTTGCGACGGGCGGTATTCAATTGCTCGTCGCTGTAGAACACCCGCTCTCCTTTATCGTCGCGGTAGTAGAGCCTCCTGCCGCTGTTCAGCGCACCGAGGTTACCGCGCAGCGCGCGGCAGCGCTCGCTGCGGCTCGACTGTTTCTGTTGCGCCTCGACGGCCTTCTTCGCCTGCTCCTCGCGGCGTGCCCCGAAGAAGCGCTCGGTGCGTTCTTCACGCGCCTGTGTGGCGGCGTCGCGCTCGATCGCCTGCGGGCGCACATCGACCTTTTGCGCGCCAGCCGGCGGCCGCTCCCCGTAATTCAGCGTGCCCTTCGCGTCCGTCCAGCGGTAGATCTCCGCGGTGGCGAGCAGAGGCAGCAGGATCAGGACAAGCCACCAGTGGCGCATGCTCGGTCATCCGTTACGGGCCAAAAGGATCAATGCGGCGGCGGTGCCGGAATCGGCTTGGCGGGCACCGCCGGCCGAGCTTGACCCAACTGGTCGAGGGTTTCCAGCCGTGCCCGCGCCCGATAGGCGTATTCGCTGGTCGGGTAGCGGCTGATGATGAACTGGTAGGTCTGCGCCGCATCGACGAACAGGCTCTGGCGCTCCAGGCACTGCCCGCGCAGCAGGGATATCTCCGGCTGCAGGTAGTTGCGCGAGCGGCTCTTGCGCTCGGCCTGGGACAACTCGAGCATGACCTGCTCGCAGTCGCCCTCGTCGTAGGCGCGGTACGCGTTGTTCAGATGGTGGTCCAGGGTAAAGCGGGTGCAACCCGCGACTCCGGCAAGCAACGCCAGGGCGATCAGACATCTCATGGGCAATCTCCTCCGATGGGCAGCGTATCGGCGTGGCGGGGGATTTCTGCAGGGAATGCGCCGCATCATTTCGTCGGTTGCCAGACGCGGGCGACGTAGTGCACGCGAACAATGACTACACCGCCCCGGCATAGTAGCCTCGAAACTTGCCTGAACCACGGAGCTACTGCATGACCTCGCGCCGCACCAAGATCGTCGCCACCCTCGGCCCGGCCAGCAACTCGCCGGAAGTGATCGAACAGCTGATTCTCGCCGGCCTCGACGTCGCCCGCCTGAACTTCTCCCACGGCACGCCCGACGAGCACAAGGCGCGGGCCGCGTTGATCCGCAGCATCGCCGCCCGGCACGGTCGTTTTGTCGCCCTGCTCGGTGACCTCCAGGGGCCGAAGATCCGCATCGCCAAGTTCGCCAACAAGCGCATCGAGCTCAAGGAAGGCGACAGCTTCCGCTTCTCCGTCACCTTCCCGCGCGACGCCGGAACCCAAGAGGTGGTCGGCATCGACTACCCGGACCTGGTCAAGGACTGCGATATCGGCGACGAGCTGCTGCTCGACGACGGCCGCGTGGTCATGCGCGTGGAAGGCAAGAACGACGAGGAACTGCACTGCCGCGTTCTGATCGGCGGCCCGCTGTCCGACCACAAGGGCATCAACCGTCGCGGTGGCGGCCTGACCGCCCCGGCCCTGACCGAGAAGGACAAGGCCGACATCAAGCTGGCGGCGGAAATGGACCTGGACTACCTTGCCGTATCCTTCCCGCGTGACGCGGCGGACATGGAATACGCCCGCAGGCTGCGCGACGAATCCGGCGGTACCGCCTGGCTGGTGGCGAAGATCGAACGCGCCGAAGCAGTAGCCGACGACGAGACCCTGGACGCACTGATCCGCGCCAGCGACGCGGTGATGGTCGCCCGTGGCGACCTCGGCGTGGAAGTCGGCGACGCCGAACTGGTCGGCATCCAGAAGAAAATCATCCTGCACGCGCGCCGCTTCAACAAGGCGGTGATCACCGCCACGCAGATGATGGAATCGATGATCTCCAGCCCGATGCCGACCCGCGCGGAAGTCTCCGACGTGGCCAACGCCGTGCTCGACTATACCGACGCGGTGATGCTCTCCGCCGAGAGCGCCGCCGGCTCCTACCCGGTGGAAGCGGTGAAGGCGATGGCGCGCATCTGCCTGGGCGCCGAGAAGCAGCCGACCAGCCAGAAGTCCAGCCATCGCCTGGGTCACACCTTCAGCCGCTGCGACGAAAGCATCGCCCTGGCGGCGATGTTCACCGCCAACCACTTCCCCGGCGTGAAGGCGATCATCAGCCTCACGGAAAGCGGTTTCACCCCGCTGATCATGTCGCGCATCCGCTCCGCGGTGCCGATCTTCGCCTTCTGCCCGAGCCGGGAAACCCAGGCACGGGTGGCGCTGTTCCGCGGCGTCTACACCATCCCCTTCGACCCCACCACGCCACGCACCGAAAGCCTTAGCCAGGCAGCGGTCAACGAACTGCTGCAACGCGGCCTGGTGGAACAGGGCGACTGGGTGCTGCTGACCAAGGGCGACAGCTACCACACCATCGGCGGCACCAACACGATGAAGCTGCTGCACGTCGGTGAAGCGCTGGTTTGACGCCCGCGCGCAGGAACGAAAAAGCCGCTCGATGAGCGGCTTTTTCATGTCCGGGCGAGATCAGGCGAAGCGCGAAAAATCGGGCTCGCGGCGTTGCATGAAGGCGCTCAAGGCCTCGGCGGCTTCGGGCGAGCGCAGCCGCTGACCGAACAGCGCGCCCTCTTCCTCAATCACCCGACGCAGTTCCTCACGCCCCGGCGCGCGCATCAGCCGTTTGGCGTCGGCCACCGCCGAAGGGGCCAGTTGGCCGAAGCGCAGCGCCATTTCCCGGGCTTTGTCCAGCGCTGCCTGCCCGCTGCCCAGCGCTTCGTTGGCGATGCCCCACTGGGCCGCCTGCTCGCCGCTGAAGCTCTCGCCGAGCATCAGCAGTTGCGTCGCCCGGGCGTGCCCGAGCAGGCGCGGGAGAATCAGGCTGGAGCCGTATTCCGGGCACAGACCCAGGTTGACGAAGGGCATGCGCAACATCGCATCGCGGCTGACGTAGACCAAATCGCAGTGCAGCAGCAGCGTGGTGCCGATGCCAACGGCCGGCCCGGCGACCGCGGCGACCACCGGCTTCTTCAGCTCGAAGAGCGCACTCATGAAACTGAACACCGCGCTGTCCAGGCCGCTCGGCGGTGCCTGGATGAAATCGGCGAGGTCGTTGCCGCTGGTGAAGCAGGCCTCGCCCCCGGAAATCAGCACCGCACGAATCGCCGGGTCGGCATCCGCGGCCTCGAGTTCTTCGGCCAGGCGCGAATACATCGCGCGGGTCAGCGCATTCTTCTTGTCGGGGCGATTGAGCTGCAGGCTCAGCAATCCCGAATTGCGGTCGGCAAGAACGTGATCGGACATGGTGGCTCCGGGTGGCGAAGGCCCCTCGAATCCCCGTCGACGGTGGAAGGACGGTCAGCGTTCGACGGGCCCTTCAGGCACGTGGCAGGAAGACGTCGGCCAGCAGGTTGGAACGGGGAATGCCGGCCAGGTAAAGCGCTCGGGCGAATTCCTCCACGCGCGCAGGCTGGCCGCAGAGTAAGGCGACGGTTCGCCGCGGAACAAGGCGGAATCCGGCCAAAACACGCGGCAACTCGGCCGCCGTGACCAGCTCGACGCTCAGCTGCGGATGCTCGGCGGCGAGCTCGCCAAGCTCCTGCGCCAGGTAGTGGGCGTGGACGTCCCGGGCCAGGTGGACCAGCTTGATCGGGCCCGTGTGCCCCTGGCGCAGGGCTTCGCGCAACACGCTCCAGAGCGGCGCGAGCCCCGTGCCGCTGGCCAGGATGAGCAACGGACGTTCGCTCCAGTCCGGGTCGTAGTGCAGGGCTCCCCCGCGCACCTCGCCGATGCGCAGCGCATCGCCAACCCGCAGGGTGCGCGCCGCATCACTGAAGGCTCCCGGCTCGCGGCAATCCAGGTGAAACTCCAGCCCGCCGTCGCCCGGCAGGCTGGCGAAGGAATAGGGTCGCGAGGTGCCGTCGGCGGCGAACAGCTGGACATGCTGCCCGGGCTGATAAGCCAAGGGACGCGCAGGCTGCAGGCGCAGGCGAAGCACATCCGCCGGGCGCCAGTCGACCTGCTGCACCTGAGCGGCTACCGCGTCGACGGCGGGATCGAACACTTCGACACGCAAGTCACCGACCACCCGGCACTGACACGACAGCCGCCAGCCCGCCGCGCGGCGGACGTCATCCAGCGCGCCGGGCAACGCATCCTCCACCTCGCCGGCGACGCAGCGCACCATGCAGGCATGGCAACTGCCTGCGCGGCAGCTGTAGGGCACGCGGACTCCGGCGCTGTTCAGGGCATCGAGCAGGTTGCTCCCCGCCGCCACCGACCAGTGCCGGTCGCGGACCTCAAGACGTGGCATCGACGCGCGCCCAGTTCGCCTCGCAACGGTTGCGACCGCCGCGCTTGGCCCGGTAGAGCGCCTGATCGGCACGCTGCAACGCGTCGTCCAGTTCATCGCCAGGCTGCAGCAGGGTCATGCCGATGGACAGGCTCAGGCCCCTGACGTCGGCATCGGCCAGTTCGATGCGCGAGAACCCGTCGCGCAGGCGCTCGCAGCACAGCAGAACCTGGTCGGCATCGCTGTTGGGCAGCAGCAGCACGAACTCCTCGCCACCATAGCGGGCCAGCACATCGCGATCCCGCAGGCTGGCGCGGGCCATGCTGGCGAACTGCTGCAGCACCCGGTCGCCCACGGCGTGGCCGTGCTGGTCGTTGATGCGCTTGAAGTGATCGAGGTCGATCAGCGCCATGCCATGCTGGCGGCCGGCGGACAGGTTGCTCAGCTCGCGATCGGCAAGACGCAGGAAATGCCGGCGGTTGTAGAGGCTGGTGAGTTCATCGGTGGACGCCAGGTTCTCCAGCTGACGCATCATCCCGCGCAGCGTGTCCTGGTGCGCTTGCAGGGCGAAGCGCCGCTGGCGCATGCGCTCGCGCAACTGCTGCACGTAGTTGGCGATCAGGCTCAACCAGCCGAACACCAGGAACAGCACGCACAGCTGCAGCACCATCGACGACGACAGAGCGCCACCGGCGAGATAGACCTCGAGCCCGGTCATCCCGGCGAAACAGAGGAATGCGAACACGGCGCAGCCGACGAAGCGCAGCGGGCGCAGCTGGAAGATACCGAACAGCAGAATCACGACGTAGAACACCAGCAGCGTGCCGCGACCCTCCGCCATCTGGAAGATAAAGAAGGTATGCCAGGCCGTGGCCACCAGGACTTGGGTCTCGGTGAGGCTCGGGTCATCGAAGCGACGGTTCAGGTCAAGGCGGAATAGCAGGAAAAAGGCGAACTGGCTGAGGATCACCAACAGCGAGCTGACCACCAGCACGGTCATCGATGAGCGGTACAGCCCGAGGCCCATGCCCAGCCAGGTCAGCGCCAGAACCAGGCCGTAGGTGGCTGCGGCGATTCCGAATCGCCGAAGAAAAAGCCCTTGTAAATCATACCACTTGGACTCGGAAGTCATCTGCTCACGGGCTCCATCCCATACTGGCAAGTGGCCGCCAATGTACCTCTCCATCCCAAGCCTTGCCTAGCGACGGCAGCGAAGGCCAGGGGCGATAGCGACTGTCGACAGCCGGACGTGCGCGGTATACTGCCGCGCCCTTTGCACCGCACCCGCGCGCCAGCATGCAGGCCGGCGCCACAATGATGTTCCCGACGTTCATAGAGGAGCGCGCCCCGTGACCCTGATCAAGCAAGACGACCTGATACAGAGCGTTGCCGACGCTTTGCAGTTCATTTCCTATTACCACCCCGTCGACTTCATCCAAGCCATGCACGAGGCGTACCTGCGCGAAGAGTCGCCGGCTGCCCGCGACTCGATGGCGCAGATTCTGATCAACTCGCGCATGTGCGCCACGGGGCATCGTCCGATCTGCCAGGACACCGGCATCGTCACCGTTTTCGTCAAGGTCGGCATGGACGTGCGCTGGGATGGCGCCACCCTGAGCCTCGACGACATGATCAACGAGGGCGTGCGGCGCGCCTACAACCTGCCGGAAAACGTCCTGCGTGCCTCCATCCTTGCCGACCCGGCAGGCGCCCGGAAGAACACCAAGGACAACACCCCGGCGGTCATCCACTACTCCATCGTTCCCGGCAACACCGTGGAAGTTGACGTGGCGGCCAAGGGCGGCGGCTCCGAGAACAAGTCGAAGATGGCCATGCTCAACCCGTCCGACTCCATCGTAGACTGGGTCCTGAAGACCGTGCCGACCATGGGTGCAGGCTGGTGTCCGCCGGGGATGCTCGGCATCGGCATCGGCGGCACCGCGGAAAAGGCGGCGGTGATGGCGAAGGAAGTCCTGATGGACGAGATCGACATCCACGAGCTGAAAGCCCGCGGCCCGCAGAACAAGATCGAAGAGATGCGCTTGGAGCTGTTCGAGAAGGTCAACCAGCTGGGCATCGGCGCCCAGGGCCTGGGCGGCCTGACCACCGTGCTCGACGTGAAGATCATGGATTACCCGACCCACGCCGCGTCCTTGCCGGTGTGCATGATCCCCAACTGCGCCGCTACCCGTCACGCCCACTTCATTCTCGACGGCTCCGGCCCGGCAGAGCTGGAAGCGCCGTCGCTGGACGCCTACCCGGAAATCGTCTGGGAAGCCGGCCCGAGCGCGCGCCGGGTCAACCTCGACACCCTTACGCCCGAGGAAGTGCAGAGCTGGAAGCCGGGCGAAACCGTGCTGCTCAACGGCAAGATGCTCACCGGCCGCGACGCCGCGCACAAGCGCATGGTCGACATGCTCAACAAAGGCGAGCAACTGCCGGTGGACCTCAAGGGGCGCTTCATCTATTACGTCGGCCCGGTCGATCCGGTCGGTGACGAAGTGGTCGGCCCGGCAGGCCCGACCAC
>NZ_JASCPA010000101.1:0-8261 GCF_029959715.1 Pseudomonas sp. PS02288
GAACCATACCAGCTCGGGGCGTCGGCGACAGCGTGGTCCGACCTGGCGCAATCGCCCGCGCGGAAACGACAAAGCCCGCGCAAGGCGGGCTTTGTCGTCGAACGGTGCAGGTCAGCGCGAGGCGGATGTCACCAGGCTCGCCTCTGCCGCGGAGGAGCGCCCGAATGCGCGCGAATAGGTGTCGTAGTAACCCTCGAGAACACGCATGCAGGATTTGATGTTCATGTTGTTCACGCAATGCTCGCGGGCGGCGATACCGAAGGCTATGGCCAGCTCGTCGTTGAGCGGGATCTCTTTCAGGTAGCCCTTGATCGCCTCGACGTCCTTCTCCTCGTGGGCGAACCCGGTCTTGCCATGCTGGATGCCCTCCAGCGCGCCGCCGCGCGCCGACGTGATCACCGGAACACCGGACGACTGCGCCTCCAGCAGGACGATACCGAGGCCCTCGGCATCGCCGTTCTCGGCGGTGATGCTGGGCATGCAAAGCACCCGAGCGCTGCCCAGCAGGGTGCGGATCTGCTCGCTGGGCAGTGCGCCGAGAAAGCGTGCCCGCACTCCGCGCGCCTCGGCGATGGCCTTCAGCGACGCCTCGAGCGGGCCGTTGCCGACGATCAGCAACTCGCTCTCAGGGCACGCGTCCTGGATGTCGGCGAAGGCGTTGAGCAGGTATTCGCAGCCCTTCTTCTCGACCATCCGCCCGACGAACAGCACCTGCTTGCGCTCGGCCATGGGAATTGGCCCCGGAACGAACTGGTCGGTATCGATCCCGATATAGCTGACGCTGATCTTGTGCTCGGGAATTCCGTACTCGATCGCGCTCTTCTTGATTGCCTCGGACACGGCAAGGAAGTGGATCTTCTCGTAGTTGGCGAGTTCGAGCAGACGCTCGGGGTAACGCTTCAACTGTCGCCCGCCACCGCCGGCCTCCCAGTATTCGCGGTACACGTTGATATCGAAGCCGTGCAACGTCACCAGCGTCGGTAACTGCAATGCGCGGATCAACGGCCAGATGCGTACCGCCTCGGTGGCGAAATGGATGTGCAGCAGTTGGGCGTCTTCCTTGCGCAACTGGCTCAGCGCCGAACGCGAGGGGCGGTCGAGCAATTCGTTGACGGTGTTGACCAATTTGCGAACGACACGGTTCTTCTTGCCCAGCACACGGACATCGAGCCCGTCGAGGGAAAGACCTTTCTCCATGACCTGATCGCCGACCAGGATTCCTCTCCAACTTTCCAGGCACCGTGTTTGTTCACGAATGAAGGTCTCGGAATAAGGCAGTAGTTGGGACTTATATACCAGTACCTTTTTACGAGGGGCGCTTTGGGGGGTCATAGACGGGTCCAATTGCAGAGGGAATTAACTACTTGATGCCAAACAGCCACTAGCCATATATACAGCGTTACATGACAGTCATTGGATTTCGGGAATTAGACTAATTAAGGCCGCGCAGTTCCGTAGAGTCGCCGATCACATATCGAATGAAAAAAACCTGTTGATCGAGGGGGAAAACGAGGCAATAAAAAGCCCGCTCGTGGCGGGCTCTGGCGTTTCTCAGATATCGACCGATACTGGAAACTTGAACTGGCGCACCAGGCGGGATTCGAACCCACGACCCCTGCCTTCGGAGGGCAGTACTCTATCCAGCTGAGCTACTGGTGCGTTGCGGGGCGCATGATACGCATGCGAGCGCGCAACGTCCATGCCGAGCACGACCGGTCACCGGTCGCCGAGCAGGCCAAAAAGAAGGCAAATGGCCACATAAAGATGGCTCGCTCGATGCCTTGCCTGCACAATGAAACGATTTTCTGCCGAGATAAGCCCTGTTTATGCCTCAACCCTATCAAGCCTTAGAGCGCTGCATCCTTGGCGCGCTGTTGTCATTGCTTGTCTGGCTGCCCTTGCCCCTGGGCAGCAACCGCGACTGGTCGATGGCCTTCTTCTGCTTCGTCACCGCATTGCTGGCCGCCTCCTGGGCGCTGCTTCAGCTCAAACGCCAGCGCCCGCTGGGCTCGTCGTTCCGACATGCCTTGCTGCCGCTCGGCCTGCTGGCTCTGGTTCAGCTGTGGGTAGCCATCCAGTGGCTGGGCGGCCTGAGCCGCGACGCCGGCGCGTCGGCCCAGTATTTTCTCCTGGGCTGCACCTACTGCCTGCTCTATCTGCTGGTGATCGGCGTTTTCCGCACCCGCAAGCGCCTGACCCTGCTGATCGGCGTGCTGGTGATCAGCGGCACCTTCCAGGCCTTCTTCGGCTCGGCGATGACGCTATCCGGCGTGGAGCGCCTGCTTTTCGGGCCGAAGGACTATCACATCGGTCACGCCACCGGCACCTTCGTCAATCGCAATCACCTGGCGGGCTATCTGGAGATGACCCTGGCCATCGGCATCGGCCTGCTGCTCGCGCTGCGCCAGGGCGGGCAGTTCCACTGGGTCAGCGTGCTGGAAACCCTGATGGGTCCAAAGGCCCGTCTGCGCCTGGCGCTGGTGATCATGGTCATCGGCCTGGTCATGAGCCATTCGCGCATGGGCAACACCGCATTCTTCGGCAGCCTGATGCTGGTCGGTGCGCTGTTTCTGCTGCTGCACAAGGAAAACCGCCTGCGTAACGGGCTGATCTTCGCCAGCCTGGTGCTGGTCGATGTGCTGGTGGTGAGCCAGTATTTCGGGCTCGACGAACTCAAGGACCGCCTGGTGAACACGCGGCTCAACGACGTCGTCGAACAAGGGGAAGTGGTTCAGAAAGCCAACGAGCTACGCGGCGATGTCTATGCGCTGGCGCTGCCGCTGGCCCAGGACCGGCCGATCATCGGGCAGGGCGCGGGAAGCTTCGAGTCGGTCTTCCCGCCTTACGCCACGGGACTCCCCCTGCATTTCGACCATGCCCACAACGACTACCTGCAGTTCTTCATCGAGTACGGCGTGATCGGCTGCATACCCTTGGCGCTGTTCGTGCTGATTTCACTGTATTACGCGTTGAAAGCCATGCGCCACAAGGATTCCCTGTACCGCAACGGCATCGGCTTCGGTGCCGGGATGGGCATTCTTGCGCTGCTCATCCATTCGACCACCGACTTCAACCTGCAGATACCATCGAATGCAGCGACCTTCGTGGTCCTCTGCGCGATAGCGGTGCTGGCCAACCATCATCTGGTGGACCGGCGCCAGAAGCAACGTCCGGCCTGAGGGGTCTGGGAGACCTCTGACGACGCGACCACCCCTCAGGACTGGCGCTTCAGCACTTGTCCGCCGTCATGTGGCTTTGCACCGAAGCTGTTCCGCGCCACGTAGTAGAAGAACAGCGGAATGCCTACGGCATAGCGACGGAACAGGCGGCGTGGTTCCATCAGCAGGCGATACAGCCACTCGAGGCCAAACTTCCTGAAGAACTCCGGCGCGCGCTCGAAACGCTCGGCGGAGAAATCCACGATGGCACCGCCGCAGACGAACAGCGCCGGCATGTCCAGCTCGTTCTTGAGGCGCACGGCCACTGCTTCCTGCTTCGGCATGCCCATCGCCAGCACGATGATCGGCATCGCTCCTTCCCGATAAGCGGTCTTAAAGAACTCCACGTACTCGTCGATAGTTTTGAAACCATCGATGGCATGGAACGGCCGGCCTCTGAAAAGCTTGTCCGCTCCTTTGCTGAGCCAGGGTTCCTGAGTACCCATGGCGAAATACTGGCAATCAACGGTGTCATCGTTGATGAAGAAGTCCAGAAGCTTCGGAATGAAATCGGTTCCGTTCAGGTTGGCCTTTGGCTCAACACCATTAACCTTGCAGGCCAGTTTGATGCCAATACCATCTCGCAGGAGGTAGTCGACTTTAAGAAAGCTTTTACGGGCAGACAGGTTCTGCTGCGTAATGTTGTATCCATGTTGATTGAGGAATCCCAGAATGCTCGGCCGTTTAACCATGCGCAGATTCCTGAGGAAATCTTCAGTCTCATTTTCCTCAAGCAACATCAATCGCCGGACGAGTAAATCTTCTTTCCTAACAATCGGATTTTTCATGAAGAATTATCTCTGGATTTCTCGGTTATGGAATTGAAGCCGGATTGCACCGTTCATTTACGCTTCTACCTCGATTATTGTTAATTCAATTAATAAAAGCGTGAACCAGTTAACCCATTTGCTGCGCTAAAAAATTATCATGGATTTTATAACTAATTCCAGGGAGCTCACCCATCCACCATTTAGGAAACCACCCATGAACGCCACGACTCACACGTTTCACACGCTTAAAAGAGTTCTTCCTCTGGCAGCGCTCCTGATCGGCTCGACCGTCCAGGCTCAAGAGAAGCTCCCCCTCGTTTCGATCAACATCGCTGGCGCCGAATTCTCGTCCGGCGCGATCCCCGGAAAAAACGGCACCAACTACTTCTTCCCGGACAAAACCTATTTCGCCAAGTGGAAAGAGCGCGGCATCACCCTGGTCCGCTTCCCACTCAAGTGGGAACGCCTGCAGCCCAAGCTGTACGGCCCGCTGGACCCCGCGTACACCAAGCTCCTCGACGACATGCTCGCCCAGGCCAACGTGTACGGCGTGAAGGTGATCCTCGATATCCACAACTACGCCCGTTATAACAACGAAGTCATCGGCTCCGCCAAGGTTACCTTTTCCGACTTCCGCAAGCTCGGCGAACTGATCGGTAACCGCTACAAGAACAACCCTGCTGTTTATGGCTACGACATCATGAACGAGCCCTACGGCGATGCCGACAAGTACTGGCCGCAAGCGGCGCAGGCCGGCATCAATGGCATCCGGGTCTATGACAAGAAAAAACCGCTTTTTGTCGAAGGCCGTTCCTACTCCGGCGCCTACACCTGGCCTTGGTACAACGACCCGATGGCGGCACTCACCGACCCGAAGGCCAACAACATCATCTACTCGGCGCATGCCTACATCGACGACAACGGCAGCGGCCAGTACAAGACCGCACCGGCCAACTTCGACCCGATGATCGGCGTCAAACGCATCGAGCCCTTCGTCGCCTGGCTGAAGAAGCACGGCAAGAAAGGCCACATCGGCGAATTCGGCATCCCGAACGATGACCCCCGCTACCTGCAAGCCATGGACAACACCCTGGCCTACCTGCAGAAGAACTGCATCACCATGACCTACTGGGCTGCCGGCCCTTCGTGGGGAACCTACAAGCTGTCCGTCGAGCCGACCAAGACCGGCCAGGATAAGGCGCAGTGGGCGATCCTGAAGAAGTACATCAACGGCGGCAACTGCACCAAACCCGGTCCCAACTGACCGGCCTCACCACCCGAGCGCAGCGGACGCGCTCGGGCAGGTGATTTCTCGCAAGACACATCCCCGCAACACCGGAGCCCAAGCGGCTCAGCCCGCCACCAGGGTTTCCACCACCACCGGCGCCACCCGGCCGTACTTGTCGGAGAAACGCACGATGTCGTCCTCTCCCAGATACGCACCCGATTGCACCTCGATGAGCTCCAGAGGAATCACTCCTGGGTTTTCCAGCGCGTGCACCTGGCCGATCGGAATATAGGTCGACTGGTTCTCGGTGACCATGTAGGTCTCCTCGCCATTGGTCACCTTGGCGGTGCCGCTGACGACGATCCAGTGTTCCGCGCGGTGGTGGTGCATCTGCACCGACAGCTTCGCGCCCGGCTTCACGGTGATGTGCTTGACCTGGTAGCGCGGGCCCTGGTCGATGGAGTCGTACACGCCCCACGGACGGTAGACTTCGCGATGGTTCTGGAACTCGCTGCGCTTCTCGCGCTGCAGCTGTTCGACGATGCGCTTGACGTGCTGCGCCTCGTCCTTGTGCGCCACCAGCACCGCATCCTTGGTTTCGACGATCACCAGATCCTCGACGCCGACGGTAGCCACCAGGCGGTTGTCCGCATGCACGTAGGTGTTGCTGCTGCCGTGGTTGAGCACGTCGCCGCGGAACACGTTGCCTTCGCCATTCTTGCTGCTCACATCCCACAGCGCGGACCAGGAACCGATGTCGCTCCAGCCGGCGTCGAGCGGAACCATCACGGCGTCACGGGTTTTTTCCATGACGGCGTAGTCGATGGAGTCTTCCGGGCAGGCGGTGAACGCCTCGCGACCGACGCGTGTGAAGAGCATGTCCTGCTCGCTGCTGGCCATGGCTTCACGGCAGGCTTCGAGGATGTCCGGACGGAATTCCTGCAACTCGGCGATGTAGCGGCTGGCACGGAACAGGAACATGCCGCTGTTCCAGAAATGATTGCCGCTGGCGAGATAGCGCCCGGCGGTTTCCAGATCGGGCTTCTCGACGAAGCGGCTGACCACGTAGGCGCCCTCGCCTTCGGCTTCGCCACGTTCCAGATAGCCGTAACCGGTTTCCGGGTGCGTCGGCAGGATGCCGAACGTCACCAGCTTGCCGGCTTCGGCAAGCGGCACCGCCTTGCGGATGCCGTCATGGAAGGCTTGGGTGTCCTGGATCAGGTGATCCGCCGCGAGGATCAGCAACAGCGGATCCTGGGCTTCGCTGAGCGCCTGCAGGGCGACCAGCGCGACGGCCGGTGCGGTATTGCGACCGACCGGTTCGAGCACGATGCCTGCGTTGTCCATGCCCAGCTGGCGCAGCTGTTCGGCCGCGAGGAAACGGTGTTCCTCGTTGCAGATCAGCCGTGGCAGTTGCATGTCCAGGCCTTCCAGGCGCTTGATGGTCGCTTGCAGCATCGACAGCGAGCCCTCACCGAGGTTGAGGAACTGCTTCGGATTGAGTTGACGCGAAAGCGGCCACAGGCGCGAACCGCTACCACCGGACATGATCACTGGAATCATTGCTGAGCCCTCCCCATAAAAATCGATTGTCTGTTCTTGAACTGCCTGACGATGATCGGAAACACCTTGTAGGCGTCCACCACGTAGCGTTTTACAAGCCGTTTGGGCTCCATGCAGATGCGGTGCAGCCACTCCAGCGAGAGGTGCTGCATCCATTCCGGAGCACGCTGGATCTTCCCGGACAGGAAATTCAGCGAAGCACCGACGCACAGGCCGACCCCCACCGCCTGCTCGCTCTCGTAGACCTTGAGCGCGAGGGCTTCCTGACGCGGGCAGCCGACCGAGAAGAAGATCAGCCGTGCCGGATGCTGGACGACGAACGACACGCAGCGTTCGACTTCTACCGGATTGTCGATGAAGCCCATGGGCGGGTTGTGGTGGTTGAAGACGATGTTCGGATACATCTGCCGCAGCGTGGCGACCACGTCGTCCTCGCAGCCGATTACCGTGATGGTCCAGCCTTCACGGTTGGCCACTTCCACCAGCGACTCGGTCAGCGTGCTGCCGGGAATAGCCTCGGCGACATTGGCCTTAAGACGGTTGAGCACCGGCAGCAGTATCTTGCTGTCGCAGATGCGCAGGCTGGCATGGCTGTAGGCGCGGCGCAGTTCCTTGTTGTGCTCCAGCTGAACGATATGGTTCACGTTGGGAGTGACGATATAGCTGTAGTCGTTCTGGCTCGCGTCGGTGAGTTCCTTGACCAGGCTGGCCTTGTCACCACGATAAAATTCAATGTCGAATACTTTCATATTACCTCCTTGCAAAAACTGATCTTTCTACGCACGCCCGAAGGCTATCGACACGGTTTCAACCACAACCCGTGCGAACGACAGTCCTCTTATCGGCCGAGTGCCGCCCTCACCAACTTGGTGTGGGTATGTACGTAGTGCAGAAGGTAAAGAACAGAGGCTTTGGCGGAAGACAACTTCATGTAGTTCCGCCGTATCTGCATATCTTCCTTGAGCGCATCGAAACGGCGCTGCTGGGAGATGCCGGTAGTGTCGAAAACGCACAGGGGCGTCTTCAGTTGCAGCACGACCTTGGACAGGTCCAGTCCGTGAAGGAATTCCACGATCATGCAGTAGTCCGCAGACAGCTTGTAGTTCTCGCGGAAGCGGACCGTACGCAGGTGTTCGTTCTCGAAGTACATCGCCTGGTGACTGGACGGCATGCCCATCATCAACCGGTCGATCTTCTTCGCCGAGGCGGCGCGCAGCACGCCCGCGGCGTTCTGCAGGTAATAATCGCCATACACGTACTTCGGCGGATGTTCGGCCTCGGAGACGGCCTTGGCCACCTTTTCGAGTACCGACTCGTCATAGAAGGTATCGCCGCTATTGAGGAACAGGGTGTAACCCAATGTCATCAACTTTGGAAATTATCCATAAATATCATATAATTAGCGCTCAAATCAGTGCATGGGAGAAGCCCTTTTGACTACCTATACCGCATCGCTTGACACCGCCAGCCAAGCCCTGGTTT
>NZ_JASCPA010000102.1:0-7934 GCF_029959715.1 Pseudomonas sp. PS02288
CCACCCGCGGGCGGGCCGCCCGCCCGGCACCGGCCCCCCCCCGGTTGGGGGGGGGCACGGTGCTGCCACTTGCCAAGAAGCGGCCCGGCCCTATGCCAGGCCGCTTCTGCATGCTTTACAAATCACACGCCATTTCTTGCGGATTTGATATCGAGAAGGTTGATCTGATCAATCTTGTCCTTGTGGATGATGATAGTCAGCTTCGCGGGATACTTGAATCGCATTTCGCTGATCCTGAATGTCCACAACATTATTTTCAGAAGATCCTCATCCGCAATGTTTTTATGCCCTCTAATGCGCGTAATTCCTGAGCCAAAGATCGTGGTGGATACGCTCTGTTGAGCATATACATTGTTCACTCTGTCCCAGAAATTAATAAGGAACTCCAAATACTCAGGCATCGTCAGCAACGCCTTGTTGTTCTCATCGAATTTGGAGAACGCGGTCAGGAGATAGTCTTTGTAGATGCAGATCGTCCCGATTTGATACCGCTGCCGCTTCCCTTGCTTACGGCCGTCGTTGCTCTCCAGGACTTCATTGGCGTCAAAAGCATAGTCCTCAATATGGTGATCCAGTTCAGCAACCGACACATCAAGATGCTTGTTGATGAAAATTCCGTTGAGCGAACCTTCGCCGATGACCTTGTTGTCGACTTGTGTATCGAAATACTCATTGAAAGCGATTGCCTTCAGTCCTGGCTGTTGAAAGATGTCTCCCACTTTGACCGAAACTCGACTCCCCTCGACATCAATGTCGATGCTGTTCAAATTATTCGACCAAGCCCAGATCGCCAGATACGTCAAGGCAAGTAGGCCAAGAAAGATCCACCCGCCAATCAACTTTAAGTCGCTTGGAATATCAACAAAAAGAACAACCGCTGACAGCGTCCCGCTGATCACGGACGTTATTTCAAGGAATTTCTTGATTACTCGCTTATCAAATAAGCTAACTTTTGCCATATATGAGGTCGCCTGATCAGGATGTCGAATTCTTACGGCTTGAACCAGTAAAAGTCAGACTTCCCCTTGCTACCAATCATGAAGTCGCTTTCTTGTAGAGCTGATTTGATAAGGTCTTTGCTCATGGGCACGTGGAGCGTAGGCACCTTGCTCATCGAATCCCGGAAGACAGGAAGATTGCCCCAGAGGTTCTTCACCGCTTGCTTCAATGACCCATTGGCCAGCAGACTCTCTTTCGTACCGTATTCTGGATAAATGGCAATAACCGGAAGTCCTTGGTCATTGATTCCGTAGTCGATTTCTTCCCGAAGCGCGCGAGAATTGGTAGTGACCGCACTCAGAATGAGAACGATATTTTTTGAGCTGCGAAGCCGCTCCCTGAGTCTAGGCTTCAAGGTCAAATCCCAGTTGCTTCCATCGCGAACGCTGTACGTTTTTTCATGCGAATCAACGAAGGGGAATGTTGCATCGGCACCTTTCCACATCCGCAGAGTGTTGTAGTACTGAAAATCCTTCGTTGCATTGGCACCCAGCGCGCTAGAGTTGAATGGCTCTGCGACATAAAAGGCCGTGTAGTTTCCATTTCTATATGCCATAACTCTTCTCAATCTTCGTTGGAAAAGATGGGCGAGGCTTCATGCGCTTACCCCTTGTGGCAGTGTGAACAAGGAACGGGCGTCGGGACGCCTTTGATTCAGCTGTCACAAAGCTGTATCAGCTTACATCAAGCGTGAGGAATTCCGGACTGGCGAACGTCCGAATTCGCGTTGCTACTCGCGTGTGTTGGCGAGGCAGGCACCTCTGGGGCTTTTCCCGAGCCCCGTGCCGACAAGCAATCAAGGCTGTAACGTTTGCCCCTAAGCTCCCATCGCGTTGTAGCGAGGAGAGCATCCACAGCGCTACTGTGCGTCGCGCTCCTTCAACACCGCCTCCAACTCCTGCCGCACCTGCGCCAGAAGCTGATCGGTCTTGCGCGCGCTGTCGCCGGCATAGGCCAGCGTCAGCAGCGTGAGCGGATGCACGTCCATGACCTCGCACAGCTCGGTCAGCTTGTGCATGGTTGGGCTTTTCAAGTCGCGCTCCAGCGAACTCATATAGGTGCGGCTGGACACGTCGGAGAACGCTTCCTGGCTCAAGCCGCGCGCTTTCCTGACCGTCCGTATGGCCGTCGCCAATGAGTGTTTCGCTGCCACCAACTTGGTTTCCCCGTAAAAACCAAGATGACAGCCCATTGCACCCAATAGGGCTACAATCTAAAGTGTTCATTCATGGCTGAAAGGCCCGCTTTCGTGCTTTTACGGAAATCCGCAGATGCGGATTCCGACAGAACCGGGGAATCGCATCCGTGTCTTTCCGGCTTTCTACAATTCCGCTTGTGCGCTTCCGTTCTTCTACGGATGCGATGGATTGCGTATCGGTGCTTGCGCATGAATGCACGGATACGGTTCGGCGGTTCTGCGCCTCGGCACAAAAGCGCATCCGCGCATCCTCGGTTTCGTGGGGATTCCGACCATGACCCTGCCGCTTGTCACCGCCGACGAACGCGCCCGGTTGCTGGCCCACGGCGCGGCACACGCGTCCGGGCACCTCGACCCGCTGCCCGTGGTACGGCTGTTCACACCGGACGCGCACGCGACTTGGCTGCTGGTGTCGCTCGATCCTGCGGATGGCGACACGGCCTATGGCCTGATCGACCTCGGCATCGGGATGCCGGCGCTCGGGACGGTCAAGCTGTCCGACCTGGCCGGCATCGTCGGCCCACGCAAGCTGCCGGTGCGGCGGGATCGGTATTTCCAGGCGGCACGCCCGCTGTCGGAGTATGTCCGGCTGGCCCAGGAGAACGGCTCGATCACGGACTGACCGAACCCTGCGCGGCCTGCCGAGAGAGGCCGGCGCAGCCCGTCCAGCCGGGGCGCACTGTGACTATTTCGGTCTTAGTCGAGACCGAGCGGATCTGATTCCGCACTTTTGCACCGAAGCGGTGCGACTGTGCTGGAAACGGTCACGATCTTTGGCGCGGGCTAATGCACGGTGGCCGATGCTGCGCACCATTGTCCGGCGGCGCAGCCGTCGCATTCAGACGATTTCGGTAGTGCACCGGAGCGAATCGGTCTTGACACCAAGTTGCAGCCTCTCCCGATCTTGAAGGCAGTTCGATGTTGAAGCGGTAGCTCCCGCAAGCCGAAATCCATCGCGACGTTCCTGCTGATCGACAGGAGGTTGCGTCATGGCTGATTCGAGCGCCGCACACTGGTATCCGACCGCCGCGTATCTCTACACGCTGCATCTCGATGGCCCCGCTCTGGCCTGGGAGTACCTGCGCCGAAATCCCGACTACCGGCGCGACTGGCTGCGCCGTCGCCGCAGGCCGGACGCGTCGCAGGCTTGGGGCCTGCGACTGCTGGAAGACCCGGCCCTGGATGCGCGCGACACGCATCCGGCCTGGTTCCCCGACCACGATGCCGTGGTGCAGCTTTACCCCGATGCCGATCCGCCACCCGATGCCTATGCCTTCGAGTTCTGGCGCGTCCCCGGCCGCAAGCAACTGATCCACGACGGCAAGCGCCTGGTGCTGGTGTCGCACTGGCCGGGCTGCTGCCTGCGGCTCGCCCTCGGGCCGGGCCTGGAAGACGGCATGGCCTACCTCTACGCCACCCGCGCCTGCGCCACGCCTTGCGCGCGCTATCGCACGCTTGCGGCCGAGCTGGACGCCCTGGCCGTGGCGACGGCTGTCACGCCTGCGGCGGCGGCCCGCTCGCGGCCCATGCCCGCCGCGCTGCTGGAGCTGCACACGCTCCAGGCGCTCGACGCGACCCTGGCAGGCGCGTCCTTGCGCGAGGTGGCCGAAGGGCTGTTCGGCGCGGGTGCCGTCGCGGCCGACTGGCACAAGGACAGCGCCTTGCGTGCCCGCGTGCGGCGGCTGGTGCGCCGTGGCGACGCGCTGATGCGTGGCGGCTACCGCCGCCTGGCACAGCTTCCGCCGTTCCCGTTGCACTAGCAGAGATAGGGGGACGTTTCGCGTCCCTTGAAGAACGTCCCTTAGCAGGAAGCCTTGCTTTCTTGAAAGTGCCTCTATCCGACCGCGTGGTGTGGCCGGGCTTGATGGAGGTAAATCCCATGCGACCTGCTCCCTTGCGGCCTGCCGCCGCTGCTGTCACTGCGCCCGCGCAGCCCCAACGCTACCTCACCAACGATGAGGCCGCCGAGTACCTGCGCCTTTCTCCGCGCACGCTGGAGAAGCAGCGCGTGATTGGTGGTGGCCCGAAGTTCCGCAAGTTCGGCCGGCGCGTCATGTACGCCGTGAGCGACCTCGATGCCTGGGCCGATGCGCGTAGCTACGAGGCCACGTCCGATCCCGAATACGCCGAGAACCATTCGGCCGACAGCCGTGCGCGCTGATCGGCGCATCGCCGGTGGCCATCGCTATGTCCAGCCCGCCAGGGCAAGCCTTGCCGCAGCGCGAACAGCTCGACCTGTTCCGTGCGCTGCCGGGGGACATGGCGCCGCGCGACAGCCAGGACTTGATGGCCTTTCCGTTCTTCTCGCTCGCCAAGTCGCGGCGCACCGCGCCGATCGACTTCCGCGCGGGCGGCATCACCATCCGGGTGGAGGGCACGGCCGAGCATGGCATCGCCACCATCTGGGATGCCGACGTATTGATTTGGGCGGCCTCGCAGATCGTGGAGGCGCGCGACGCGGGCATTCGCCCGTCGCGCTGGATACGCGCCACACCCTACGAAATCCTGCGCTTCATAGGACGAGGAACATCCCTCAACGACTACCTGCGCCTGAAAGCCGCACTGGATCGCCTGCAATCGACCAGCGTAGCCACGTCGATCCGCGAAACGACGGGAAGGCGCTTGCATCGCTTCTCGTGGATCAACGAGTGGAAGGAACTGACCGACGCCAGCGGCGTGCCGCTGGGCCTCGAATTGATCCTGCCGGACTGGTTCTATGCCGGCGTGGTGGACTCCGCCCTGGTGCTGACCATCGACCCCGCGTACTTCCGTCTCAAAGGCGGCATCGAACGCTGGCTGTACCGCCCGGTGCGCAAGCACGGCGGCAAGCAGCCGGACGGTTGGCAGTTCGACTTCCGGCACCTGCACCGCAAGTCCGGCAGCGCGGCGCGCTTCTCAGACTTCGCCTACGACCTGCGCGTCCTGGTGGCGCGGCAGTCGCTGCCCGGCTACGTCCTCGGCATCGAGGCGATGCCGGACGAAGGATTGGAACTGCTGACCTTCCGGCCCGTGCTGCATACGGCACGGGGATAACTACGGTAAAGCCTGTGGACGGCCTCGTGCTATCAGGAGTACCGGGTATCGTGCTATCGGGAGTACGCCTATCGTGCTATCAGGAGTACGAAAACGCCAGAAAGCCAATAACGGCGAGGGTTTGCGTCCCCTCTAACTTACCTAACTATAAATCTCTAACTTTTAGTAGAAGCGCGCCGATTCGGTGGACAACTGCCGAAAGGCAAAAAGCACCGCAGTCCCGAAGGCAAAAACAGCCCCAAAACCAACCCCGTTCGGCAAGGCAGAACCAGACTGGCTTTCCAGCTTGGAGGGTCGCGCCATGATCGTCGCCTTGCTCAACCAGAAAGGCGGCGTCGGCAAGACCACGCTCGCCACGCACATCGCGGGCGAACTGGCGATGCGTGGGCAGTCGGTCATCCTGCTGGATGCCGACCCGCAAGGGTCATCGCTGGACTGGACGCAACGCAGAAGCCAGCAAGGCTTGCCACGGCTGTTCAGCGCCGTGGGCCTGGCCCGCGAAACGCTGCACCAGGAAGCGCCAGAACTCGCCCGCCGCGCAGATCACGTCATCATCGACGGGCCGCCGCGCATCGCCGCCTTGGCGCGCTCCGCGCTGCTGGCGGCCGAGCGTGTGCTGATCCCGGTACAGCCCAGCCCCTACGACCTGTGGGCCAGCGCCGAGATGGTGGCACTGATCCGCGAGGCGCAGGTGTTCCGGCCTGCGCTGCGCGCGGCCTTCGTCATCAACCGGCGCGTCAGCACCACGGTGATCGGTCGGGAGGCGCGGCAGTCGCTGGCCGAACAACCGCTGCCAGCGCTGCGCGCCGAAGTGCGCCAGCGCATCGTCTTCGCCGACAGCGTGGCCGCCGGTCGGCTCGCACGCGAGACGGCGCCCGACAGCGCCGCTGCACGCGAGATCACAGCACTGGTGGACGAGCTGCTGCGGTGGCCGACATGACCGCGAAGCCACCACGCAGCAAGCGCGTCGGCATCGGTGCGCGGCCGCCCGCGAATCCGCACGCCGAGGCGTGGATTCGCCAGGGCGACGCCGATGCGCTCAACAAGGGCGACCTCTACACCGCACGCCTGACGCTCGATGTGACGCCCGCTATGCGGGCGCGCATCAAGGTGTCGGCCTTCACGCGAGGCGTGACGGTGGCCGAACTGCTGCGCGCTTTGCTGGAGCGGGAGTTTCCCGAGCACCGCACGGAGAACACGCCATGAACGTATCCAATGCACCCGCCACGAACGCGGCCACGGCCGCTGCATCGCCTCCGGCTGCGCCGTCGCTCGCGGTACTCGCCGGCCAGGCCGGCAACGTGCTGATGACGCACGTTTCGCTGGCCTACATCGAACCGCGCTTCAAGCTCTACCTGCGCTTCGGCGAACCGGCGCGCACGCTCCAGCTCGGCCGATGGCGGCGCTGCGCGGTGTTCCTGCCGGGCGCGATGTTCTGCCGCGTGCGCTGGCAGGCCAACGACTACGGCACGATCCGCTGGCAGTTGATGGTGATGCAAGCTGCCACGCCGCTGGATGCCTTGCAGCGCATCCCCGGCGTGCGGCCCGGCGCGCGCCTGCTGCTGCACGCCGAAGGCGACGCCCGCGTGCGCGCCGTCCTGGAATGTATCGACGGCATCGAGGCGCTGGGGATCGCCCCGTCTGCCGTCTCGCCCGCGTACTGGCGCACGCTGGGCAACCGTCTCGCGGCGCGCCTGCCGCTGCCCGAATACACCGCCGAGCGGCACGCCGCCTGGCTCGCCGGGAAGGTGCTGCCATGACAACCGTTTCCACTTCGTCCGCCTCGCCGCGTCCTCGCTCGCGCCTGCGCGCTCGCATCGTGCTCGCGGGCCTGACCGCCTGCGGCCTCGCTGCGCTGGCCTGGGCGGCGTTCGTGTCGCCGCTGCCGCGCCTGACATACAACCCATCCGACAGCGTGGCGGTCGGCTGGTATCGCATCGAACCGTTCGAGCCGCGCACCGCCTCGCTGCCACGTCCGTTGTCCGTGGACAGCATCGTGCTGGTGCCGCTGCCAGCCGAGGCCGCCGCATTGGCTGCGCAGCGCGGCTACCTGCCGACGCGCATTCCGCTGCTCAAACGTGTGGGCGCAATCGCACCGCAACACGTTTGCATCGGCGCTGGTCAGGTACGCATCGACGGCGTGCCTTCGGCCGCCGTGCTGCCTGCCGACCGGCTGGGCCGGCCGCTGCCATCCTGGCCGCAATGCCGCCGCCTTGCGCCTGGCGAACTGTTCCTGTTGAGCGTGACCAATCCGGCGTCGTTCGATAGCCGCTACTTCGGCCCGGTCAGCGCATCCGCCGTGATCGGCGTTGCGCATCCCGTTTGGCTGGAGGCACGCCGATGACGGCCGCCGATTCGCTGCACGCTGCCGTGCATCTCATCGTGCCATCGGGCGTGTCGTTCTGCTGTTCGTCGCCGTGTCATCGCGCGTGCAGTGCGGGTGCATTCGCACCGCACTTCGCGCTGCCTTCCCATGTGCAGGCGTCTTGCCTCGAACGCGCCCGGCCTGCAGCCCCCAGCGCGTTCTCCGGCGGGCTGGTTGCAAGCATCACAGCGCCACCGGACCGCCGACGCCCGAGGGCAAAGGCGGAAGGCAAGACAAAAGGACGCGGCACGGGGCCGCGTCGAAAGCCTGTCTGCACATGGGGGTGGCGGGGGGCGCGGGGGGGGTGGCGCCGGGGCGCGCCCGGGCGCCCGCCCGCCC
>NZ_JASCPA010000103.1:0-7266 GCF_029959715.1 Pseudomonas sp. PS02288
ACGCGCGGGCGGGCCACGCCAGGGGGGGGGGCGTCACCCGGGGGCGCGCCCCCACCGGCGCGCTCTACTGCGGCATCAGCGACGACCCGCAACGGCGCTTCGCCATGCATTGCAGCGGCAAGGGCGCGCGCTTCTTCCACTCCAGCCCGGCGCAGGCGCTGGTGTACGTGGAGGCCTGCCCCGGCAAGGGCGACGCGCTGCGCCGCGAGCGGGCGATCAAACGACTGAAGAAGGTCGCCAAGGAACAGCTGATCGCCATGCATGGCGCTGATGCCACGCCATCCGCCTGAGTGGCTGGGACGCGAGGAAGCCGGCGGGTAAGCTGGCCGCCCACGAACAACAACAGCGGAAGCCAGCATGCACGACCTCATCCTGCACCACTATCCGGCCTCGCCGTTCGCCCACAAGACCCGCCTGCTGCTCGGCTTCAAGCAGCTGGGCTGGCACTCGGTGAACATTCCGCCGGTGATGCCCAAGCCCGATCTGCTGGCCCTCACCGGTGGCTACCGGAAGACGCCGGTGTTGCAGGTCGGTGCGGACATCTATTGTGACACCGCGTTGATCGCCCGCCGCCTGGAGGCGGAGAAGGCCGCCCCGACGCTGTTCCCGCAGGGCCAGGCATTCACCGTCGCCGCCTTCGCCCAGTGGGCCGATTCGGTGGTGTTCCAGCATGCCGTCACCCTGGTGTTCCAGCCCGAATCCGTCGCGGTGCGTTTCGCCCGCCTGTCGCCGGAAGCGATCCAGGGCTTCCTCGCCGACCGTGCCGGGCTGTTCAGCGGCGGGTCTGCATCGCGTCTGCCGGCCGAGCTGGCGCGGCACAACTGGCCGACGCTGATGACACGCCTTCAGCAGCAACTGGCGCAGGGCGGCGAGTTCCTCTTCGGCGAGGCGTCCATCGCCGATTTCGCCATGGCCCACCCGCTGTGGTTCCTCAAGGCCACGCCGGTCACCGCGCCGCTGGTGGACGCCTACCCCGAGGTCGTGCGCTGGCTGCAGCGGGTGCTGGATTTCGGCCAGGGTTCGCCCAGCGAGATGAGCGCCGCCGAGGCCATCGAGGTCGCCCGCCAGGCGAGCCCGGCGGCGTTGCCGCAGACCTCGATCGAGGAGCCGAACGGTTTCTCGGTGGGCCAGCGGGTGCTGATCGCGGCGACCGACTACGGCGTCGATCCGGTGGAAGGCGAGTTGCTCCACGCCGGTGCCGAAGAGCTGATCCTGCGCCGCGAGGACGCGCGCGCGGGCGTGGTCCATGTGCACTTCCCGCGCGTCGGCTTCCGCATCGAGGCGCTCTGAGGCACGGCTCAGTAGGCGGCGAGGATGCCCTGCGGGTCGTAGCCGTGGATCACCGTGCCCTTGACGTCGATCACCGGCACGCCGCGGCCGCCGAGCGCGTCGTAGGCGCGGCGGCCGTCGGCGGACTTCTCGATGTCGAGTTCGCGGTAGGGAATCGCGCGTTCGGCGAGGAAGGCGCGGGTCTTGGCGCAATAGCCGCACCAGGACGTCGCGTAGAGAATCACCTCGCCGGTGCGCGCCTGGCGGTGCACCGGCTGGCCGAGGCCGAGCAGCGGCTCGACGCGGTCCCACTGTTGCCAGAGGGCGAGCGCGGCGAGGATCAGCAGGATGCGTTTCATCGTCAGTCCTTGCGGCGTTTGAGCTGGTCCTTCAGCTGGGTCGGCAGCTGGCGAATGATCAGCATGTCGCGGCCCTCGTCGTACTCGATCTTCGACCCCAGCAGGTGCGCCTCGAAGCTGATCGACAGCCCTTCGGCGCGCCCGGTGAAGCGCTGGAACTGGTTCAGCGTGCGCTTGTCCGGCGGAATCTCCGGCGACAGGCCGTAGTCGCGGTTGCGGATGTGGTCGTAGAACGCCTTCGGCCGGTCCTCGTCGATCACCCCGGAGAGTTCTTCCAGGGTCATCGGCTCGCCGAGCTTGGCCTGGGTGGTGGCGTAGCCGACCAGCGCACTGGTCTTCTCCCGCGCCTGTTCTTCTGGCAGATCCTCGCTCTCGACGAAATCGCTGAAGGCCTTGAGCAGGGTGCGCGTTTCGCTCGGCGCATCGACGCCCTCCTGGCAGCCGATGAAGTCGCGGAAGTAGTCCGAGACCTTCTTGCCGTTCTTTCCGCGGATGAAGGAGATGTACTGCTTGGACTGCTTGTTGTTCTGCCACTCGGAGATGTTGATGCGCGCCGCCAGGTGCAGCTGGCCGAGGTCGAGGTGCTTGGCCGGCGCCACGTCCAGCGCCTCGGTCACGGTGACGCCTTCGCTGTGGTGGAGCAGGGCGATCGCCAGGTAGTCGGTCATGCCCTGCTGGTAATGGGCGAAGAGCACGTGGCCGCCGGTGGAGAGGTTGGATTCCTCCATCAGCTTCTGCAGGTGCTCGACGGCCTGGCGGCTGAAGGCGGTGAAGTCCTGTTCCCCGTCCAGGTACTGCTTCAGCCAGCCACTGAACGGGTAGGCGCCGGACTCCTCGTGGAACAGCCCCCAGGCCTTGCCCTGCTTGGCGTTGTAGCTTTCGTTGAGGTCCGCCAGCAGGTTCTCGATGGCCTGCGACTCGTGCAGTTCGCTGTCGCGTGCGTGCAGCACGGCGGGCGTGCCGTCGGGTTTCTTGTCGATCAGGTGGACGATGGCGTGGCGGATCGGCATGGCGGTCTCGTGGCGAACGGGAAAGACGCGCAGTTTACCCGAGGCACGGGGTTGCGGCGTCAGTGCAGTGAGAGCAGGAAGGTCTCGACGGCCGCCGGGCTGCGCAGGCGTACCCGCTGGACATGGGCGAGGCGAGGGTCGGCGAAAACCTCGGTGTAGCGCCGCCGGTTGCTGCGGAAGTTCTTCAGCGTCCAGAGCAGGATCGAGTCGCGGCTGAGGAACGAGCGGCGGAAACTCTCGCGGTTGCCGGTGCCCGGCCACAGCTCTTCGCCGCTGAAGGAGCGCCGCAGTGCCCGGCTGATGGCCTGGTAAAGGGTGCGGATCAACGAGTAGTCGATCCAGACGATCATCTGCACGTCCCGCCACTTCATCGCGGCGGTGCGCTGGTAGTTGCCGTCGAGCACCCAGCCCGGCTGTGCCAGCGCGCGTTGCAGGCGGGCGAAGAAACTCGGGTCGTCGGACTCCTGCCAGTCAGGACGCCAGAACAGCGCGTCCATCTCGATGCAGGGCAGGCCGAGCTGATGGGCCAGGCGCCGCGCGAAGGTGCTCTTGCCGCTGCCGCTGGTGCCGACCACGTTGATCCGCCGCGGCGCATCGCTGTGGGCGGGCGTCATACCGGGCGAGACGGCTCGCCGCGCAGCAGCTCGACCAGCGCCGGCAGTTCGCGCATGTCCCTGAGCAGCGCCTCGACGCCCAGTTCGCGCAGCACTTCGCCGTGCACCGGCGGAATGTGGCTGGCGCCGAGGAAGCCGATCACGCGCATCCCGGCGGTCAGCGCGGCGGTGGCGCCGGTGGCGCTGTCTTCGACCACGAGGCAGCGCGACGGCACGACGCCGGCACGCCTGGCCGCCAGCAGGTAGAGGTCCGGCGCCGGTTTCGGCCGCTCCACGTCCTCGGCGGCGAAGATCCCGGAGTCCACGCGTTCGCGCAGGCCGGCGCGCTGCAACGCGTGCTCGACGCTGGCCCGGCGGCTGTTGCTGACCACTGCCAGCGGCAGGTCGACGGCCAGCAGCGCCTCGCGCACGCCGGCGATTGGCGCGGCGTCCCGGAAGGTCGCGGCTTCGCTGCGCTGGCGCAGCTCGGTGTGGAAGCCGTCCGGCAGTTCGACGCCGAAGTGCGCCTCGACGCGGGCGAGGATGTCGTGGCTCTGCAGGCCGAAGGTGCCGGCCAGGAGGATGTCCAGTTCCTGCAGCGGGAACCGCTCGCCTAGCACCTCGCGGCGCAGGCGTTCGACGATGATTTCGCTGTCGACGATCACGCCGTCGCAATCGCTGATCAGCAGGTCGATATAGGAATTCATGCGGCCCGGCCCTTGCTGGAAAGCCTGTCTTGATAACACAGGCCCGCGCCGAGGGTCACCCTTGGGTGGCGGCGGCCCGACGGGGTGGTCGCCGCCCATGCAGCGCCACAAGCACGCCGAGCAGCGCCAGCGCGTACAGCGCCTGAACGCCCAGCGCCACCAGCACCAGCGCGCAAAGCGCCACGGAAAGTCCCGCCAGCCAGCGCCAGAGGCCCTCCAGTAGCACCCAGCCCGCGGCCATGCTGAGCAGGTAGATGAGCACGAAGTTGCCGTTGGCGTAGCGGATCAGCTCGTCCACCGACAGCGACAGCAGGCTACTCGCCAGCGAACACAGCGCGCAACAGGCGACGATCAGCAGCAGCGCGCGGGCCGGCACGCCGTGCCGGTTGAGCCGCGCAAGCCCGGCCGGCGCCTTGCCTTCGTCGGCCAGGCTCCAGAGCAGCCGGGCGAAACCCAGCAGGTAGACGTTGGTGGAGGCGAAGCAGGCCAGGTAGCCGAGCAGCGCCAGCAGCCAGCGGCCGCGTTCGCCGAACAGCTGGCCGACCAGGTCGGGCAGCGAGGTGGCATCGCGCTGGGCGTCGCCGTAGTGACCGAAGTTCAGCACCGCCAGCGAGCAGGCCCAGTACACCAGCCCGGCGAGCAGGGTGCCGAGCAAGAGTGCCAGCGGGAAGTCGCGCTGCGGGCGGCGGAACTCCTCGCCGAGGTGGGCGAAGGCCTCGATGCCGACGAAGCACCAGAACATCACCGCCAGCGCCGTCGGCAGGCGCGACCAGTCGGGCGCGGCGCTGTTCAGCAGCGGCAGGCTGGCGTCCGGCAGATCGCCGGCCCACCAGATCAGCGCGATGCAGGCGACGATGGCCACCGCGATCGCCGCCTGCAGGCTGCCGGAGGCGCGCATCGGCCGTTGCCCGAGCAACAGGATGATCGCCAGCGTACCGAGCTGGATCGCCAGCGCTTGGCCGGGCGTGATGGCGAACACCGATTGCCAGAAGCCCACGCCGATGTGCAGCGCGGCGGGCACGCCGACGGGAATCACCGCGAGGAACAGCCAGGCGCTGACCCGCTCGAAGCGCAGCCCGAACGCGCGGCCGATCAGGTGCGGCGCACCGCCGGCGTGGGGAAACCGCCGGCCGAGCTGGGCGAAGGTGAAGGCCACCGGCAGCACCAGCAGGATCAGCAGCGGCCAGGCCCACAGCGAGGCGATACCGGCGCTGCTGGCGGCGAGGGCGGGAACCACGAAGATCCCGGTTCCCAGTAGCGAAGTGGCGAGCAGGGCGATGCCTTGCAGCAGTCCCAGCTCCTTGTTCAGACGGCTCATACGGTATGCTCGTGGGCTTGAAACGGCGGTAAGCCATGTTAGGCCGCCGCCGCCATTCAGGTTGCCGGCTTTGCCCGGCAGAGTGGCGCAAGCCGCCGCCGAATCGCCTGTCACCGTTTTGCGAGAACCCCGTGGACAAGTTCGATCGCCAGATCATCGCCCTGCTGCGCAGCGACGCGCGCACCCCCGTCACCCGCATCGCCGAAAGCATCAGCCTGTCGCGCTCGGCGGTGGCCGAACGCATCCGCCAACTGGAGGAGCGCGGCGTGATCCAGGGCTATCACGCCCGCGTCGCCGACCCGGAAAGCAACGCGATCAAGGCCTACCTCGAGCTGTTCTATCACGAGAGCCGCTGCGAGCAGTACGTCGAGCGGATGCGCGCCTTCCCGGAAATCCAGCGCTGCAGCGGCATCAGCGGCGAGACCGACATGCTGGTCTACCTGGAAGTCGCGAGCATGGCGCGGCTCGGTGAAATCCGCGGGCAGATCGAGAACTTCCCCGGCATGCAACGGGTGAAGACCCACGTCGTGGTGACCGACTGGGCGTTCTGACCGCGCCCGGATTTCCCCGGCCTGGGTGGCGGCCACGGCATCGCGCCGTAGGGTGCGCCGCGCGCACCGAGGCCGCTTGTCTGCGGTGGGAATCGCTTCTCCCTTTGCGGTGCGCACGGCGCACCCTACGTACCGAGCGCCCGTCATCCGGCGCGCCTGCACCCGTGGCGAACGCTCTCGTAGGGACGAACTCGTTCGCCAGCCCCGTAGGGTGGGTTAGCGGCATCGCCCGATGAACCCTGGCGACCCTGTGGCCGAAAGCCGCGTAACCCGCCGGCGGAATCCGGCATGACTCCGCCTGGCGGGTTACGCCGCGTGACACACGCTCCCGGCACGATGATCGGCGCCGCTCGCGCTGTCGTGCGCCGGTCGAGTCGGTACAATGTCGGCCAATCGGGCCCGCGGGCGGGCCGTCACCTATTCGCGAGGGCTGGGCAATGACGTTCAAAGTATTCGTAGACGGTCAGGAAGGCACCACCGGGTTGCGCCTGCTCGACTACCTCGGCGGTCGTTCGGATATCGAGCTGCTGCGCATCGACGACGCCAAGCGCAAGGATTCCGCCGAGCGCGCGCGTTTCCTCAACGCCGCCGACGTGGCCTTCCTCTGCCTGCCCGACGCCGCCTCGCGCGAGGCCGTCGCGCTGGTGAACAACCCGAACACCTGCATCATCGACGCCAGCACCGCCTTCCGCACCGACAGCGGCTGGGCCTACGGGTTGCCGGAGCTGGCGCCCGGCCAGCGCGAGGCGATCCGCGCCAGCAAGCGCATCGCCAACCCCGGCTGCCATGCCACCGCCTTCATCCTGCTGGTTCGCCCGTTGGTGGACGCCGGCCTGCTGCCGGCCGACTACCCGCTCAGCGCCTTCTCGCTGACCGGCTACAGCGGCGGCGGCAAGCAGATGATCGCCGAATACGAAGCCGGCGCTAACGCCAAGCTGAAGAGCCCGCGCCCCTACGCCCTCTCCCAGGCGCACAAGCACCTGCCGGAAATGCGCGTGCAGACCGGGATCGCCGCGGCGCCGGTGTTCAACCCCATCGTCGGCGACTTCCTCAAGGGCCTGTCGGTGACCGTTCCGCTGCAGCTCAGCCACCTGCCGACCGGCGCCAGCGTGGAAAGCCTCCACGCCGCGCTGGTCAGGCATTACGCCGGCGAGCCGTTCATCCGCGTGATGCCGCTGGATGGCGCCGACAACCTCGACGGCGGTTTCCTAGACGTGCAGGCGTGCAACGAGAGCAACCGCGCCGACCTGTTCGTCTTCGGCAATGCCGAGCGCGTGACCCTGGTCGCGCGCCTCGACAACCTCGGCAAGGGCGCTGCCGGCGCCGCCGTGCAGTGCATGAACGTGCACATCGGTGCTGCGGAAAACACCGGGCTCAACAGCGGCCTGTGATCCTCCCGGGGGGGGGGGGGAACCCGCCCCCCCCCCCGGGGCCCCCCCCGGGGACCCGCGCCCCGGTG
>NZ_JASCPA010000104.1:0-7257 GCF_029959715.1 Pseudomonas sp. PS02288
GGCCCCCGGGGGGGCGCCCCCCGCCGGGGCCGGGGGGCCCCCGGGGGGGGGGGGGCCCCCCGCGACTCATACGCGGAACTGTTGCACCAGCGCCTGCAACCGACCGCTGAGCGCGTTCAGCTCGGCGGCGGTGCGCGCGCCCTGGGCCGCGTCCGAGGCGACGCTGTCCACCGCCGAAGCGATCTGGTGAACGCTGCGGTTGATCTCCTCGGCCACAGCCGTCTGCTCTTCCGCGGCGGAGGCGATCTGCGCGTTCATCAGGTTGATGGTGCCCACCAGCGTGGTGATGGCCTCCAGCGAAAGCCCGGTCTGGTTGGCCTGGCTGCTGGTGGCCTGGCCCTTCTCGCCACTGCGCTGCATGGCGGTCAGCGACTGGGCGGTGGCGCTCTGCAGGCGGTTGATCATCGCCTGGATCTCTCCGGTGCTCTGCTGGGTGCGGCTGGCCAGCGCGCGCACCTCGTCGGCGACCACCGCGAACCCGCGCCCGGCCTCGCCCGCGCGGGCGGCTTCGATGGCTGCGTTGAGCGCCAGCAGATTGGTCTGGTCGGCGATCGAGCGGATCACTTCGAGCACCCCGACGATGCCCTGCACGTCGCCGTGCAGGCCGTCGATCACGGCGCCGCTGGCGTGCACGTCCTCCACCAGGCTGTGGATCTGCACGATGCTCTGCTCCACCACCTCGCGCGCCTTGCGTCCCTGCTCGTCGGTTTCCTGCGCCGCTTCCGAGGCGCGCTGCGCGCTGCTGGCGACTTCCTGGGCAGCCGCGGACATCTCGTTGATCGCCGTGGCGACCTGATCGGTCTCCTGGCGCTGGCGATCCATCGCCTGTTCCGAGCGATGCGCCTGGCTGGCCACGGCCTCCACCAGCATCGACAGCTCGGAGGACGTATTGCTGACCTGGCGCACCAGCGCCTGGATCTTCTCGACGAAGCGATTGAAGGCACTGGCCAGCTCGCCCAGCTCGTCGGCGCCGGTCACCGGCAGCCGCTGAGTGAGATCGCCATCGCCGCGGGCCACCTCGTCGAGACTCGCCTTGATCCGCAGCAGCGGCCGCAGCAGCGTGCCGGAGAGGTACATCGCAACGGCCCCGATCACCAGCAGCAGGCCCACGGCGCTACCGATCATCAGCCACGTCAGCTGGTCGATGCGCTTGCCGAAGTGCGCGCGAATGGTCTGAACTTCCCGCTCGATACCGTCCAGGTTGACCGAGGTGCCGAACACCATGTGCCACTTCGGCAGGTACTCGGAATAGCCGATCTTCGGCACCAGGGTGGTGCCATCGCCGAGCACGAAGCTGTAGTCGACGTAATGGCTGCCGTCACGCCCGGCTCGCACCAGCTCGCGGATCGCGTAGACGCCCTGCGGATCGCGGTAGTCCTGGAAGCTCTGCCCGATCTTGTCGCCGGTGCTGCCCTGGAACAGCCGCACGGCGCTCTCGTCATACCCCCAGTAGTAGCCGTCCTTGCCATACCCGAGGTTCTGCAGCAGCTCGACGGCGCGCGCCCGGGCTTCCAGGTCGCCCTCCGCGGAGGCTTCGTACAGCGGTGCGATCGCCTTGCGCGCGACCTGCACGTAATGCTCGATCTCAACGCGCCGGGCCTCGATCAGGCTGGTGCGGGCCTCCGCCTCCTGCTGCTCGGCGACGCCCTGAAGCACCCAGACCGACAACCCTCCGAGCATCAGGGAAAGCAGAAAGCAGGGCACCAGGACCAGCAGCAACACTTTGGGGCGCAATCTCAGACTGAGCATGAAGCATTTCCTTATAGAACGTGACGGACGCCGGGCGGCGTCGCCATCGAGGCGGCAATTCTGACAAAAAGCGCGCAGCAACGGGACGACGAGCGAAATACCTGCGCCAGACTGCCGCAGGTCCGGACGCCGCGCAGCAACGAAAAAGCCCCGCGTGGGCGGGGCTTCTCCGAACGGCGGGACGCTTACTTCTTGCCGAGCTTCTTCAGCTCTTCGTCACGCAGCTCGCGGCGCAGGATCTTGCCGACGTTGGTGGTCGGCAGCACGTCGCGGAATTCCACGGACTTCGGTCGCTTGTAGCCGGTGACGTTGTCGTGCATGTGCTGCATGACCTGGTCCTTGGTCAGGCTCTCGCCCGGCTTGACCACCACGAAGACCTTGATCGCCTCGCCGGATTTCTCGTCCGGGATGCCGATGGCGGCGCACTGCAGCACGCCCGGCAGGGTGGCGAGCACGTCTTCCAGCTCGTTCGGATACACGTTGAAACCGGAGACGATGATCATGTCCTTCTTGCGGTCGACGATGCGCAGGTAACCGTCTTCCTGGATCACCGCGATGTCGCCGGTCTTCAGCCAGCCATTGGCGTCGAGCACCTCGGCGGTGGCTTCCTCGCGCTGCCAGTAACCCTTCATAACCTGAGGGCCCTTGATGCACAGCTCGCCGATGGAGCCGATCGGCAGGTCGTTGCCTTCGTCGTCGATGACCTTGCACAGGGTCGAGGGCACGGGGATGCCGATGGTCCCGACCTGGATGTGCTGGAACGGATTGACCGTGGCGACCGGGCTGGTCTCGGTCATGCCGTAGCCTTCGCAGATGCCGCAGCCGGTGACCTCCCTCCAGCGCTCGGCGGTGGCCAGTTGCAGCGCCATGCCGCCGGAGAAGGTCGCCTTCAGCGCGCTGAAGTCGAGGCGGCGGAAGTCTTCGCTGTTGCACAGTGCGACGAACAGGGTGTTCAGGCCGACGAAGCCGGTGAACTTCCATTTGCCGAGCTCCTTCACCGTGCCGGGCAGGTCGCGCGGGTTGGTGACGAGGATGTTGTGCCCGCCGATCAGCATCATCGCCATGCAGTGAAAGGTGAAGGCGTAGATGTGGTACAGCGGCAGCGGCGCGATGAGGACCTCGCAGCCCTCGTTGAGGTTGGCGCCCATCAGCACCTTGCACTGCAGCATGTTGGCGATGATGTTGCGGTGCGTGAGCATCGCGCCCTTGGCCACGCCGGTGGTGCCGCCGGTGTATTGCAGCACGGCGACGTCACCGCCCTGCGGAGCGGATTCGCGCAGCGCCTTGCCGCGGCCCTTGGCGAGGGCGTCGTTGAACTTCACCGCCTGCGGCAGGTTGAACGCCGGCACCATCTTCTTCACGTACTTGACGACGCTGTTGACCAGCAGGCGCTTGAGCGGCGGCAGCAGGTCGCCGACCTCGGTGACGATGACGTGGCGCACGCCGGTCTTGGGCAGCACGTCTTCGGCCAGGTGGGCCATGTTGGCCAGGCACACCAGCGCCTTGGCGCCGGAGTCGTTGAACTGGTGCTCCATCTCCCGCGCGGTGTACAGCGGGTTGGTGTTGACCACCACCAGGCCGGCACGCATCGCGCCGAACACGGCGACCGGGTACTGCAGCACGTTGGGCATCTGCACGGCGATGCGGTCACCGGGTTGCAGGTCGGTATGGTTCTGCAGGTAGGCGGCGAAGATGCCGGAGAGTTCGTACAGCTCGCCGTAGCTGATCGTCTTGCCGAGGTTGCTGAAGGCGGGCTTGTCGGCGAAGCGTTGGCAGGACTCTTTCAATACCGCCTGGATGTTCGGGTATTGGTCGGCATTGATGTCAGCAGGGATGCCCGCCGGGTACTTGTCCTTCCAGAAGTTTTCGATCATGGAAGCCCACTCCTAAGCAACAGCTGGTCTCATCGCCTTTGAGGCGATTGGTTATTGTGTCTGCGCATTCTGCCCTCGCACGGGGAGGGCAAAAAATCGCGCCGAGCGTAGCAGCTTTGCCAGGAGCCCACCAGCACCAACATCTGCCTAGCCAGTAACAAAAATGACCGGATACAAGTATCCGGTCATATTTTTCAGCCTTGCCTGAAATGCCCTTTCCAGACGCCTCAGGCGATGTCGCGCAGCTCGCGGCGGAGGATCTTGCCCACCGGCGTCATCGGCAACGCGTCCCTGAGGACGATGTGCTTGGGCACCTTGTAGCCGGTGAAGTTGGCTTTGCAGTAGTCCTTGAGTTCCTCGACGCTGACCCCGCCCTCGCGCGGCACGACGAACAGCTTCACCGCCTCGCCGGAACGCTCGTCCTCGACGCCGATGGCGGCGCAGCTGGCGACGCCCGGATGGGCCATCACCACTTCCTCGATCTCGTTGGGGTAGACGTTGAAGCCGGAGACGATGATCAGGTCCTTCTTGCGGTCGACGATGCGGGTGTAGCCATCCGGGTCGATCACCGCGATGTCGCCGGTCTTCAGCCAGCCCTCGGCGTCCAGCACCTCGGCGGTCGCCTCCTCGCGCTGCCAGTAACCCTTCATCACCTGCGGCCCCTTGATGCACAGCTCGCCGCGTTCGCCCAGCGGCAGCTCGTTGCCGTCGTCGTCGATCACCTTGAACGCGGTGCCGACCACCGGGATGCCCACGGTGCCCAGCCGCGCCTTGTCACCGTAGGGGTTGGTGCTGGCCACCGGAGAGGTTTCGGTGAGGCCGTAGCCTTCCACCACCATGCAGCCGGTCAGCTGTTTCCAGCGGTCGGCGGTGGCCTTGACCAGCGCGGTACCGCCGGAATTGGTCAGCTTGAGGTTGGAGAAGTCCAGGGTCTTGAAGTCGGGATGGTCCATCAGCGCGACGAACAGGGTGTTCAGCCCGAGCAGCGCGGAGAAGCGCCACTTCTTCAGCTCCTTGATGAAGCCGCCGATGTCGCGCGGGTTGGTGATCAGCACGTTGTGGTTGCCGTTGAGCATCATGCACATGCAGTTCGCGGTGAACGCATAGATGTGGTACAGCGGCAGCGGCGCGATCATCACCTCCTCGCCCACCTTCATCAGCGGCTTGCCGTCCGGGCCGAGCTGCTGCATGCAGGCGTCCACCTGGAGCATGTTGGCCACCAGGTTGCCGTGGGTGAGCATGGCGCCCTTGGCCACGCCGGTGGTGCCGCCGGTGTACTGCAGCACGGCGATGTCGTCGAGACCGACGTTCACCGGTTTCTGCCCGTGACCCTGGCCCTTGCGCAGCGCTTCCTTGAACGGCACCGCCTGCGGCAGATGGTAGTCCGGGACCATCTTCTTGACCTTCTTCACCACCGTGTTGACCAGCAGCCCCTTGAGGCTCGGCAGCATGTCGCCCATGCGCGCCTCGATCAGGTAGTCGATCTGCGTATCGGGCAGCACCTCCTCGACCAGCTTGCCGAACATGTTCAGGTAGACCAGTGCGCGCACGCCGGCGTCCTTGAACTGGTGGCGCATCTCGCGGGCGGTGTACAGCGGGTTGGTGTTGACCACCACCAGCCCGGCACGCAGGGCGCCGAACACGGCGATCGGGTATTGCAGCACGTTGGGCATCTGCACGGCGATGCGGTCGCCGGGCTGCAGGTCGGTGTGCTTCTGCAGGTAGCAGGCGAAGGCGGCTGCCTGGCGATTGAGCTCGGCGTAGCTGAGGGTGACGCCGAGGTTGCTGAACGCCGGACGGTCGGCGAACCGCTTGCACGAGCGCTCGAACACTTCGATGACGGACGAGTAAGCCGTCTGATCGATCGAAGCGGGCACTCCGGCCGGACGTTTGTCGCTCCAGAAATCAGGCTGCATTGTTATTGTCTCCTTGGTCCTGAACGTGGCGCGCCCGCTCGTGCGGGCCTTTCCGGACGTTAGCAGGTGGGCCGGACGGCGCAAATCGCCATAGACCGCGTGAATCTTGCCGGCTTTGCCGCAGGCTGCTACCGCGCCGGCTGGCTATGCTCAAGCGGTCACCGGTGGCTTGCGCTGCCGGTCGTCCCGTGCAAAATGCCGCCACCACAGGGTCCGAGTACCACCATGCGCCACGATGCCTTCTGGCTCACCACCAGCGACGCCGCGCCCGTCAACGTCCAGCGCTGGTTCGCCGAAAAACCGCCGAAAGCCGTGCTGATGCTGGCCCACGGCATGGCCGAACACGCCGGCCGCTACGCCCGTTTCGGCGCGGCGCTGGTCGCCGCCGGCGTCGAGCTGTATGCCCACGACCAGCGTGGCCACGGCCAGACGGCGCAGCGCGGCATCCTCGGCGACTACGCGGTGAAGGATGGCTGGCAACGGGTGATCGACGACCTCGCCGCGCTCAACCACCACATTCGCCAGCAGCACCCGCGCACGCCGATCTTCCTGCTCGGCCACAGCATGGGCAGCTACATCGCCCAGGCCTACCTGATGCAGCACAGCTGCGCGGTGAGCGGCGCGATCCTTTCCGGCTCCAACTACCAGCCGGTCTCGCTGTATCGCGCGGCGCGCCAGGTGGCGCGTTTCGAGCAATGGCGCCAGGGCCCGACCGGGCGCAGCGCGCTGATCGACTTCCTGTCCTTCGGCTCCTTCAACAAGGCCTTCAGGCCAAACCGCACCGCCTTCGACTGGCTAAGCCGTGATCCGGCGGAAGTGGACGCCTACATCGCCGACCCGCTGTGCGGCTTCCGTTGCACCAACCGGCTGTGGATGGACCTGCTCGGCGGGCTGCAGGACATCACCCCGATGGAAAAGCTGGCGCAGATCGACGCGCGCCTGCCGTTGCTGGTGATCGGTGGCGAGTGCGACCCGGTCAGCGACGGCGAGCGCCTGGAGGACCTCGCCGAAGCGATGCAGCGCGCCGGCCTGCGCAAGGTGCAACTGAAACTCTACCCGGACGCCCGTCACGAACTGCTCAACGAGACCAATCGCGACGAGGTGACCGCCTTCCTCCTCGACTGGCTGCAACAGGCCCTCGACTCATCCAAGGACACTCCATGACCCAGCTCCGCAACTTCCCCTACGACAGCCTCGAAGTCGGCCAGACCGCACGCTACGAACGGACCGTCGAAGAACGCGACATCCAGCTGTTCGCCGCGGTTTCCGGCGACCGCAACCCGGTGCACCTCGACGCCGCCTACGCGGCCGGCACGCAGTTCAAGGAGCGCATCGCCCACGGCATGTTCAGCGGCGCGCTGATCAGCGCGGCCATCGCCTGCGAGCTGCCGGGGCCGGGCACCATCTACCTGGGCCAGAGCCTGAAGTTCACCCGCCCGGTGAAGCTCGGCGACGCCCTCGTCGTGGAGCTGGAAATCCTCGAGAAACTGCCGAAGAACCGCGTGCGCATCGCCACCCGGGTGATCAACCAGGACGGCAAGAAGGTGGTGGACGGCGAGGCCGAGGTGATGGCGCCGACCGAGGCGCTGGACATCGCCCTGGCCGAACTGCCGCCGATCAGCATCGGTTGAAACCCGCCGCCGCCCCCCCCCCCCCCCCCCCCCCGGGGGGGGGGCCCCCCCGGGGGGGCCGCCGGGGGCCCCCCCCCCCCCCCCCCC
>NZ_JASCPA010000105.1:0-6804 GCF_029959715.1 Pseudomonas sp. PS02288
CCGGCGAGGCGCTGGCCACCAGCAAGCGCATTGCCAAGATCGCCTTCACCGGCTCCACCCCGGTCGGCTCGCACATCCTCAAGTGCGCCGCCGAGAACATCATCCCCAGCACCGTCGAGCTGGGCGGCAAGAGCCCGAACATCTTCTTCGAAGACATCATGCAGGCCGAGCCGAGCTTCATCGAGAAGGCCGCCGAAGGCCTGGTGCTGGCGTTCTTCAACCAGGGCGAGGTGTGCACCTGCCCGTCGCGTGCGCTGGTGCAGGAATCGATCTACCCGGCGTTCATGCAGGAAGTGATGAAGAAGATCGGCCAGATCAAGCGGGGCGACCCGCTGGACACCGAAACCATGGTCGGCGCGCAGGCCTCCGAGCAGCAGTTCGACAAGATCCTCAGCTACCTGGACATCGCCCGTCAGGAAGGCGCCGAGCTGCTCACCGGCGGCGGCGTCGAGAAGCTCGAGGGCAACCTGGCCAGCGGCTATTACATCCAGCCGACGCTGCTCAAGGGCAACAACAAGATGCGCGTGTTCCAGGAGGAAATCTTCGGTCCGGTGGTGAGCATCACCACCTTCAAGGACGAAGCCGAAGCCCTGGCGATCGCCAACGACACCGAGTTCGGCCTGGGCGCCGGGCTGTGGACGCGCGACATCAACCGCGCCTACCGCATGGGCCGGGCGATCAAGGCCGGTCGTGTGTGGACCAACTGCTACCACCTGTACCCGGCGCATGCCGCGTTCGGCGGCTACAAGAAGTCCGGCGTCGGCCGCGAGACGCACAAGATGATGCTCGACCACTACCAGCAGACCAAGAACCTGCTGGTCAGCTACGACACCAATCCGCTGGGCTTCTTCTGAGCCACCCTCGGGGCGCGCCTGGCGCGCTCGGTTTGCACGTCGTTGTACTCCTCGTTTCACCCCCCTTCAGACGCGGCTTCGGCCGCGTTTCTTTATGCGCCGCTGCACCGCCCGCACCTTCCGCGAGCAGAGCCGTCTTGCTGTTCTCGCCGGTCAATCGAGTGCGCAAACGGAAATGCCGTCGCTCTCTAATACCAACGGATAGGCATCGGCCATTACCTGTTGTGCTATCATTGTGCCATTATAAGATGCCCCAGTTTGACGAGGGGGAGAGGCTCTATGTCACACGTCGCTTCGATCGGTCTGAGACGTTGGATATGGCGTGCATTTCTCCAGACCGCCCTGATTCCGCTGATCCTGGTGGAAACCGTACTGATCGCCATCTATCTGCTGACCAATACCTCCATCCGGGATGCGCAAGTCACCCACCTTCGAGAAGTGGCGCTCGCAGATCTGCAGACTGCGGCAGCCCAGGAGACCAATGTGGTGCAGAGCGAACTGGGCAACATTGCCCAGTTGACCGCCACTTATGCCGCGTTGACCGAGCAGGCCCTGAGCGACACGACGCAAGTCGCACCGGCCAAGCTGAAGCTGAGTTCCAGTGGCGCACGTTACAGCGACGTGGATAAGGGGGGAGCCGCCTCGTTCTATTCCGCGGCCACGCCAGTGGCGCAACAGGACCTGTTCAAGGTTGCGCGCCTGGAGCGACTGGACGCCTTCATGCGCGAAACCGAACGCCATAGCCCACTGGTCACCAGCATCTACTTCAATAGCTGGGACAGTTACAACCGCATTTATCCCTGGTTCAACACCCTGAGCCAGTATCCGTCGAAGATGAACATCCCCGATTTCAACTTTTACTACCTGGCCACGCCTGCCCATAACCCCTCCCGCGCCGTGACCTGGACCGACGTATACCTCGACCCAGCGGGGCAGGGATGGATGCTTTCCGCTATTGCCCCCGTCTTTCGCAAGGACTTTCTCGAAGGCGTAGTCGGGCTGGACATCACGGTTGGCAGGCTCCTGGACCATATCAACGGGCTGGATGTGCCCTGGAACGGTTACGCGCTGATCGTTAGCGACGACATGGACATCATGGCGTTGCCGCCAGCGGGCGAGAGCGATTTTGGTCTGGACGAGCTGACCAGCCATTCGTACAGCGAGGCCATCAGTACCGAATTGCTGAAGCCCAAGGATTTCAACCTGTTCAATCGCGGCGAAACCCGGGCGCTGGCCGAAGCCATGGCAGCCCGCACAACGGGGGTCATTTCACTACCGTTGAAGGGGCTTCATCACCTGATCGCCTGGAACACCATCGGTGCTACCCAGTGGCGGTTACTTACGGTCGTGGACGAGGCGCAGGTCTTCAGCAAGACCGATTCGCTGGCGAGTTATTACCGCTCCATCGGTTATCTGATGATTGCCGGGCTGGTGATCTTCTACCTCATATTTTTCCTCGTCATGTGGCATCGCGTGCGGCTGCTCAGCAACAAATTGAAGTCGCCTATCACCGGCATTGCCGCGATGTTGCAGGACATCGGCGTGGGCAATTGGCGGCCGCTACGGCCAGACACGCAAATTGTCGAGTTGGAGCAGATCATCGTCGACGTGCAGGTGATGGGCACGCGCTTGGAAAGCAGTCTGGCGCTACTCAAACAGGCGAACCAGGAAACGCAGGACGCCAGCCGGGCAAAATCACAGTTCATTTCCAGCATGAGCCATGAACTCCGGACGCCGCTCAATGCCATTCAGGGATTCGCGCAGCTGCTGCAAATGGAGTCGCCCCTGGCGCAGCAAGAAGGCGAACAGGATTACCTTGAGGAGATCCTTCTGGCCAGTCGCCATCTGAATCATCTGGTGGCGGACATTCTCGACTGGTCCAGTATTCAAAGCGAACGTCCACGACTGGACCTGCAAAAGGTCGATGCCATCGCTTTGATGCAGGCATGCGCCGAATGGATCGCTCCCGAAATACAGACCCATCGTCTGACCCTGGAGCTGTGTCTGCCGCCTGGACCTCTGTGGGTCCGTGCCGAGCCGAGGCGCCTGCGCCAGGTTCTGCTCAATCTCCTGTCGAACGCCATCAAGTACACCCCGCACGGGAGTGTAAGTCTGCGTTGCACGCGGGAAAGCGACTGGGTACGACTAACGGTGGTGGATACCGGCATCGGCATCGCCGATGCCCTGCAGCCGATGCTGTTCGAGCCTTTCCAGCGCCTAGGCCAGGAAAATACCGCCATTCCCGGCACCGGTATCGGCTTATCGCTGTGTAAGGAATACGCGAGCCTGATGCACGGAAGGATGGGTTTCCATAGCGAGCTTCACGAAGGCAGCCATTTCTGGATCGAACTGCCCGCCTGGGCTCCTGCCACCCAGGAGTACCCCCGTGCGCCGATTTCGCGGGCGACGAGGGTTTACCACGCCGACCGGAATGCAGAGCGCCGCCAGTTGGTATTGAACGCCTTGCCTACCGTGGACCTAAAGCAGTTCGAAAACGGCCAATACCTGCTCGATGCGCTGGAGCGCCAGCCCGCCGACATCCTGCTCCTGAGCGCCGAGCTGGAAGGCCTCTGTGGGCGAGACTTGATGCGAGAGATCCACAGGCGTCCGCAACTGGCCGGCATGCCGGTCATCCTTTTCTGTCCACCGGGGCAAGCGGAGGCATTGGCCAGCCTGGGTGCCAGTGCCCTGCTCAGCATGCCAGTGGACCCCCTAGAACTGCACCGATTGGTACAGGAACTGGTTCGCGAGGAGCTGACAGATGTTATTTGAACGGTTTCAACAGGCCTGTGTAGTCATCGTCGATGACGTGGCGGCCAATACTCGCCTGCTTGAGTCCAGCCTCAAGGCTTTCGGCCTGCGCAACATCGTCAGTTTCTCCGATTCAGCGGCAGCGTTGGACTGGCTGCGGGCGAATTCCTGGAGCTTGCTGCTGCTGGACATCGACATGCCTGCTCCAGATGGTTTCGAAATTCTGCGACAGCTCTCCGACCGGGATCGCGGTGCCAGCCCAGTGATCATCATTACCGCCCTCAGCGATACGGTCAGTCGGCGCAGCGGCCTGGAGCTGGGGGCCAACGATTACCTGAGCAAGCCCGTCGACCTACCCGAAGTGATACTGCGGGTGCGCAGCAATCTGGAACTGAGTTTTGCCAACTTGGCATTGCAAGAGGCGAAAAGCGGCCTGGAGGCTCGTGTAGAACAACGTACAGCGCAGTTGAACGAAAGCTATCTTGCGGTCATGCGGACGCTGACACGGGCGGCGGCCTACCGCGACAACGAAACCGGCAATCACATCCAGCGCATCGGCGAGTCGGCGGCATTGATTGCCAGGGAACTGGGCATGGACGAAAGCTGGGTGGAGCTGTTGCGCCAGGCCGCACCACTGCACGATGTGGGCAAGATCGGCATTCCGGATCACATTCTCCTAAAGCCCGGCGCGTTGACCGAGGACGAGCGCCGGATCATGAACCAGCATCCCCAGATCGGCTGGGACATCCTCAACCAGGAGCATCCGTCGCCACTGACCCGGATGGCGGCGGATATCGCCCTGGGTCACCACGAGAAATGGGATGGCAAGGGTTATCCCAATGGCTTGAGCGGCGAGCAGATTCCGCTTGCCGCCCGAATCGTCGCGCTGTGCGACGTCTACGATGCACTGCGCATGCCCCGCCCCTATAAGGCAGCCTGGTCCTGCGAGCGCGCGCAATGCTACATCCGAGAGCAGGCGGGGAAGCAATTCGACCCGTGGCTGGTAAGGACTCTGGAGGGCCTGTACCCGCGCATAGAGGCGATTCAGCACGAATGGGATGACTGTCGCCGAACCTTCTCATGGCAAACCCCCGTGCAACCTATCCAGCTCGACACCCAAATAACCACGAGTACCTCGACATGAACTTTCGATCGATGTCCATTGCACCTAGGGCTGCGCTCAGCTTCGGCATCATTTCAGCGTGCGTGTTTGCGCTTGGCTGCTTTGCTCTCCTACAGATGAGCCGCATTCATGACAGTTCGAGCAACGTTGCGGATAACTGGGTCCCCAGCCTTAACGCATTGAGCGACCTATCGCAGGATATCCTTCGTTTGCGCGCCGTGACCCTGCAATTGCTGCTTATCCAGGACGTCTCCGATATGGACGAGAATGTCGTCAAGGCGCAGCAGCTGCGTGAAAACCTGATGCTCACCGAAGCCCGCTACGTGAAGCTAATCAGCTCGCCCGAAGAGCAGAATGCCTACGATGAATTCAGATTGAGCGAGCGAGGGTACCTGGATGAGCAGTCGCAGCTGATCCAGTTTCTGCGGGAAGGAGATAGGACGGCGGCCTTATCGATCGCCCAGGGCGATATGAGCAGGCTGGCGGAACGGATGGGTACCGAACTCAATGAATTGATAGCGATCAATCGAGCCGGCGCCGCAGAAGCAGCCAGGATTTCCGATGATGTGTTCTCACTGGCCAGGAGCGTCACCTTGATGGCCATGGCGCTTTCGGCCATCGCTACCGTCTGCCTCGCTGCGCTTTTCACCCGCAGTATCGTCAAACCTTTGGCCAATGCTGTGCAGGTCGCCAACGCGGTAGCCGACGGCGATCTGGCCTTTGCCATCGATGTCAGCGGTACGGACGAGCCTGCTCGTTTGATGCAGGCGCTGCAGGGCATGCAGGGCAAGTTGCGGAGCACGATCGAGCAGATTGCCGAGGCTTCGAATCAACTGGCGTCTGCCGCCGGACAGCTCACCACCGTCACCGAAACGACGACGGCGAATCTCCACCAGCAGAACCTGGAAATCGATCAGGCGGCTACAGCAGTCACGGAAATGAGTAGCGCGGTGGAAGAGGTGGCGCGAAACGCCGCTGGCGCCTCGGAAAGCTCCAACGAATCCGGGCGAATGGCGCGCCATGGCAGCGAGCGCATCACCCAAACCCTGACCACCATCACCCAACTGGCCTCCGATGTGGATGCGACATCCGCCAACTTCGGCCAGTTGGTCGGCAAGATTCGGGGCATCACCCAGGTTCTTGACGTTATCCAGAGCATTGCGGAGCAGACCAATCTGTTGGCCCTCAATGCCGCCATCGAGGCTGCCCGGGCGGGTGAAGCGGGGAGAGGTTTCGCCGTTGTAGCCGATGAGGTTCGCGCATTGGCCCATAAGACCGGCCAATCCACGCAAGAGATCGAGACGATGATCGGCGCGATCCAGAACGATACCGAGCAGGCCGCCCGGTCCATGGACCTAAGCAACGGTCTTGCCAAGAAAACGCTCGGTATTGCCCAGGGCGCGGGCGAGGCGCTCGAACAGATCATCGAGTCCATCGCTCAGATCAGCGACCGCAATCTGGTGATCGCCAGCGCTACCGAGGAACAGACCCACGTCGCGCGCGAAGTGGATCGCAACCTTATCAATATCCGCGATATTTCACTGCAGAACTCCTCCGGATCGGAGCAGACCAATACGGCCAGTCGTGCGTTGACTGCACTGGCGGTTGAACTCAATGGCATGGTCGGCCGTTTCAAGATAGCCAGCTAGCGGTGACCTCTCAGTAGGGCGTTCATCCGGGTTATCCGAAAGACTGAAAGTGCGATCAACCAGGCACTCCAGGTTCCCCGGATGAACCTGTAGGCGGCGCAAATCGCGTTCGGCGGCTACAAGAAGTCCGGCGTCGACCGCGAGACGCACAAGATGATGCAGCAGACCAAGAACCTGCTGGTCAGCTACGACACCAATCCGCTGGGCTTCTTCTGAGCCACCCACGGGGCGCGCCTGGCGCGCTCCGTTTGCACGTCGTTGTACTCCTCGTTTCACCCCCCTTCAGACGCGGCTTCGGCCGCGTTTTTTTATGCGCAGCGCCACCGTAGGGTGCGCCGCGCGCACCGAGCCGCTCCCCGATTGCCGCGGATGTGTTACGAGTCCATCTTTGAGCGTTGGGGCTCATGGTGCGCACGGCGCACCCTAC
>NZ_JASCPA010000106.1:0-6166 GCF_029959715.1 Pseudomonas sp. PS02288
CCTCGCGGCTGATGGGCCGCTCGGTGCCGGTGGCGCGTCCGGAAAGCGTCGTCTACGAAAACAGCGAGGTCGCGGCCGTCCAGTAACGGGCGACTCGCGAATATGAAAAAAAGCGGCCCTCGGGCCGCTTTTTTTGTTTGCCTATCGCCGCCTGGCTCAACTAGGCGCCGGAAGTTCCGGCGCCTCGCTGCACTCAGTAGAGTGGGTCGGTCCTTTCGGCTATCAGCGGCCAGGCCGCGTCCTTCTCGGAAATGGTGGTGACCGGGATCGGCCAGCTGATCCCCAGGCGTTCGTCGTCGTAACGCAGGCCGCGCTCGGCGCTCGGCGTGTAGGGCGACGACACTAGGTAGGTCACTTCCACGTTGTCTGTGAGCGTCAGGAACGCGTGGGCGAAGCCCGGCGGTACGTACAGCTCGTGCTTGTTGTCCTCGTTCAGCTCGAACGCCTGATGCTGCAGGTAGGTGGAGGATTCGGCGCGGATGTCGACGATGATGTCGACGATCGCCCCACGCACGCAGCGGATCAGCTTGGCTTCGCCCACCGGTTTCATCTGGTAGTGCATGCCCCGCAGCGTGCCGCGGTCGGCGGACACCGACATGTTCTGCTGCACGTATTCGGTCTGCATGCCGTGGGCGGCGAACTCTTCCTTGCACATGGTGCGGGCGAAGAAGCCGCGCTCGTCGCCGCGCCGTTGCAGTTCGATGAGGAAGGCGTCGTTCAGTTTGGTTTCGTGAAAGATCATGCGTGCGTCCTGTGCATTCAATTCGGGGAATCAGCGGCCGAAGAGGAGTTCCTGCTCGGCGTAGAGGTGATCGATCAGGCGGCCTTCCGGAACCACCACGTCGTCGAAGGTCAGCGGAGTGTCCTTCGCCACCGGGCGGGCCAGCGTGCAGCCAAGCGCCAGACCGATCGGCAGCAGGTTCTCGCGGCGGACGACGTCGATGTTCTCGGCCACGCCGTAGACTTCGTAGCCGCCGAAATCCTCGATGCGTTCGCCGGCGGCCAGGTCCTTCTTCGCCAGCGCGATCACGCCGACGCTCGGGCCGCCGCGCGGGGTCAGCACCGGGTCGTCGAACAGCACGGCGCGCGCCACCGAGGTCGGCACCTCGAAGTGGCACAGGTGGTACGGCGTATAGAAGCAGTAGTAGGGGCCCGGGCCCAGCTTGTAGAGCTCCAGATAGTGCTTCTGCCGCGGGTCGTCGAGGGTGCCGAGGACGAATACGCCCGGCCCGGGCCGCGCGCCGACGACGTAGTCGACGATGCCGGGACCGTTCGGGTCCAGGTGCGGCTCGAAGGCGGCGACGGTCTGCTCGATCGGCGTCAGCGGGGCACCCGGATCACCGCCCGAGAAATCCGGGCCGAGCATGCCGCGGCGTGCCACCGTCATGCCGGTGGCGTTGGCGACGATGGCCTGCTCGAAGGAAATCTTGGTGCCATCGGCGAAGGAGGCGACCATCGCCGGCTTCTGGCCCCAGCGCTTGGCGAAGCTTTCCTGGGTGGTGGGGTTGCGGTAGGGGTCGTGCAGCCCCTTGATGTTGCCGCACAGCACCGGCTTCACGCCGATGCCGGCGACGAAGCGGTGCAGGTTCATCTGCACGCCCGGCTGGTCGCCGTCGGAGAAGGTGTAGATCACCCCGGCCTGGTCGGCCTTGACCTTGAGGATCGGGCCGATGGTGCCGTCCAGCTCGGCGTTCATCTGCACCACGTGCTTGCCGGTTTCCAGCGCGGCGAGCACTGCGTGGGCGGCGAACTCGACCGAGCCGGTGACTTCGATGATGGCGTCCAGGCCTTCGGCCCGGGCCAGCGCCACGGCGTCCTCGGTGATTGCCGGGCGGCCGGCGGCGATCATGCTCTCGAGCGCGTGCTGGCTGTCGCAGGGGGTCGCCACCAGGCCGGCCTGGCCGAACACGCCCGCGGCTTTTTCCAGGTTGCGGTTGGCGACCGCGCACAGCTGCATGCCGGGCGTGGTCTTGAGAATCTGCAGGCCGATGCCCATGGCCTGGAAACCGGCCCCGATCATGCCCACACGGATAGGTTTGCCCGCGGCCTCGCGTTTGGCCAGGGCAGTGTCAACGATAATCATCGGGTATCTCCAAACGGTTGGAAGGGAAGTTCGGTCTCGAAAACCGGCTCAGGACCCCTGGCATGCCGGGCCGCTGCGAAAAGCGGCAGGCCGGCAAGCCGGATCGCGGCCCGACTTCAGTTGGACCAGGTCTTCCACGGGGCGCCCTTCGCCCAGGTATCCTCGAGCACCTGCTTGTCGCGCAGGGAATCCATGCTCTGCCAGTAACCGCTGTGGTGATAGCTGCCGAGCTTGTCCTGGGCGACCAGGCGGTCCATCGGCTCGTTCTCCCAGACGGTCTGGTCGTCGTCGATCAGGTCGAAGACTTCCGGCTCGCAGACGAAGAAACCGCCGTTGATCAGGCCGCCGTCGGCCGCGCCCTTCTCGCGGAAGGCCTCGACGTTGCTCAGGTCTTCGCTCAGGCGCAGGGCGCCGTAGCGGCCCGGCTGGGTGACCGCGGTGAGGGTGCACCATTTGTTCGACTCGCGGTGCGCCTTGATCAGCTTGGTGATGTCGACATCGCTGACGCCGTCGCCGTAGGTCAGGCAGAAGGTGTCGTCGCCGAGCAGGTGGCGGGCGCGCTTGAGACGGCCGCCGGTCATGCTGTCGGCGCCGGTGTCGAGCACGGTGACGCGCCAGTCTTCGGTGGTCGCCTGCAGCCATTCGACGCCGCCGCTCTTCAGGTCGATGGTGAAGTCGGTGCGCGAGCCGCGGTAGTTGAGGAAATAGTCGCGGATGTACTCGACCTTGTAGCCGCCCAGCACGACGAAGTCGCGCATGCCGTGGGCGGCGTACATTTTCATGATGTGCCAGAGGATCGGGCGACCGCCGATCTCGACCATTGGCTTGGGCCTGACGCTGGTTTCTTCGCTCAATCGGGTACCGAAACCGCCTGCAAAAAGTGCGACCTTCATAGCAGGAACTCCTTTTCTGTATACGTGGGTGGAATGACGCTATGGGTCAGCTATTGGCGCTGCCAGCGCAGGTCCTCGGACAGACGCTTCTCGGCGATGTGACCCTGCAGCACGTGCAGGCGCACCAGCGGCGAGGTGCGGAAGTCGGCATCGGCGAACTTCATCCGGGTCAGGCCTTCGATCAGCCCGGCGATGGAGCGCTCCAGCGTCATCACCGGCTGGTGGTTGGGGGCCAGGGACTCGAACAGGCCGAAGTCCACCTGGTAGGAACGGCTGTCGGCCGGCGCGTCGGTGTTGATGCTGACGGTGGTGCCCGGCACGGCGGCGGCGACGGCGTGGGCGAAGTCGCGAACCTGCTGGTTGCGCGCGTTCGAGCCGACGTTGACGTTGAGGATGCGGCCGCCGTTGTCGGCCGGGCGCTGGATGGCCCAGTCGATGGCGCGACCCATGTCGACCACGTCGATCAGCGGGCGCCACGGCGAGCCGTCGCTGAGCACGGTGATCTTGCCCTGGCTCAGCGCGCAGGCGACGAAGTCGTTGAGCACCAAGTCCAGGCGCAGGCGATCGGACATGCCGCAGGCGGTGGCGAAACGCAGGCAGGTGATGACCATTTCGCCGTCAAGGTCGGCCAGCTCGCGCTCGGTGCCGATCTTCGACTTGGCGTAGGCGGTGATCGGCGAAACCGGATCGGTTTCTTTGCGCGGGCCACCTTCGGCGATGCCGTAGACGCTACAGCTGGAGGCGAACACGAAGTTGCGCACGCCGGCGCGGCTGGCAGCCTTGGCGACGGTGACGCTGGCTTCCTGGTTGATTGCGTGGGTCACCGCGGCGAAGCGGTCGCCCATGGGGTCATTGGAAACCGCCGCGAGCTGCACCACGGCATCGTAGCCTTCGAGCTGTTCGACGCCGATCGCGCGAACGTCGCCATAGAACTGCTCGTTTAGGAGGTGCTCAGGAAGGGTTTGCGCGCCGGTCAGGCAATGGGCGAAATACCCGTTGTCGAAACCGTTGATGATGGCGTCCGGGTGTTGCGACCTGAGTTCGCGTACGACGGCCGGTCCGACATATCCCATGTTGCCGATGATCAGAATCTTCATGCGCTCTTCCCTGCATTCGAAGTCGGTCCAGGTATCTGGAGAGAGGTGTATTGAGTAGGGGTTGTTACCGTCAAGCGAAGTCGCAGGCTGGCTGCGGCGATGTGACTAGCGGTCGGTTTTAATGACCTCGGACGCTGAGCCAAGGTTCCTATAGAGCGACCACTTTTATGGCCAAAGGCCTGCAATGCTGGCTATACGATCGCAAAAAGCCACATCGTGGCCCAGTCGTGGCGCGGTCTTGAGCGCCGTCGGTCAGCCACTCGCCGTTTGTCGGCACCTGTCTGCGGCGCAGCTGCCCAATGCAGGGCAAGTCTGTTTTTTCGTGGAGGTGCCCGATGAAGAATTCGATGCTGCTGTCACTCGGCCTGGCGACCACGCTCGCCTGTATCGGCTCGGTCCAGGCCCGCGAGTCGGGCGCCTTGCCCATCCTCTCCGCGCAGGTCGCCGCCAGCGACCCCGGCTCGGTCGGCTCTGGCGCAATGGGCACCGGCAAGGACGGCGAGCCGCAGGCGGAAAGCCCGCGCAGCGGCGCCAGCAGTGGTACGCCTTCGGTGCCCGCGAGCGGCTCGGAGATGAACGGCGAAACCACCTCGAACGACGGCGCCGGCGGGCCGGTCGCCGACGGCGAACCGAAGGACCCGAAGACCTCCTACGACCCGCCGGTCAAGCCCAAGGACAAGTGAGCCCTCAGATGCCGCTGAAACCGTTGTAGCCCTGGTCTTCCCAGTAGCCGCCGGGGTTCTGGTTGCTGACGAACAGTTCGACGATGTGCTTCGGGTTCTTGAAGCCGAGCTTGGTCGGCACCCGCACGCGCAGCGGGTAGCCGTAATCCGGCGGCAGGGCGACCTGGCCGAAGTCCAGCGCCAGCAGCGTCTGCGGATGCAGCGCGGTGGGCATGTCCAGGTAGGAGTAGTAGCGGTCGGCGCACTTGAATCCCACGTACTTCGCCGTGGTGTCCGCGCCGATCCGTTCCAGGAAGGTACGCAGCGGCACGCCACCCCACTGGCCGATGGCGCTCCAGCCCTCGATGCAGATCAGCCGGGTGATGTCGCTGCGTTGCGGCAACTGGCGCAGCGCCTGCAGCGTCCAGGGCCGCTTGCGCTCGACAAGCCCGGAAACCTCCAGCCGATAGCCGTCCAGGTCGATCTCCGGCACGTTGTATTCGGCGTAGAAGGCGTTGAACGGGAAGGGGTCGGTGATCTGGGTCGCGGCGTAGGTCGGCGCCAGGCGCTGGCCGCTGAACAGCCAGGCCTGCACCCGGTCGTTCCAGCGCGACATGCTCCAGAGCAGTTTGTCGACTTGATCGCCATCCTGCAGGTTGCATCCGCCCAGCATCGCCAGCGCGCCGAGGCTCAGGCCCGAGCGCAGCAGCAGGCGGCGCTGCAGGTTCACGACTTGCGTCTGTTGCGCCGGTTCCAGCTTCGGTGGGGCATTCTTGCGTTCACTCATGGGAATTCGCCCTCCGGCCGCCGGTGATCATCGGCGGCAAGGTGCTCGGCACCAGCAGTACCAGGGTCAGGTGCAGGACGATGAAGGCGGCGATGCCAGCCATGGCGAAGAAATGCACGTAGCGCGCGATGTCGAAGCCGCCGAACAGGCTGGCCAGCCCGTGCAGCTGTACCGGCTTCCAGATCGCCAGGCCGGAAAGCACCACCAGCACGCCGAGTGCCAGCACCAGCCAGTAGGACAGCCGCTGTACGGCATTGTAGTGACCGAGGCGATGCTGAAGTTTCAGGCGCAGCGCGGCGAACAGATCGCGGCGCACCGCGCTGACGCTCAGCGGTAGCAGATCGCGGGCGAAGTGGCGGCTCAACGCGCCATACAACAGGTAGGCGAGGGCGTTGATCACCAGCAGCCACATCACGGCCAGGTGCCAGGCGATGGAGCCGCCGAGCCAGCCGCCGAGGGTCGACCAGGTGGGGAAATGGAAGGCGAACAGTGGAGAGGCGTTATAGATGCCCCAGCCGCTGCTGATCATGCAGAACATGCCGAAGGCGTTCAGCCAGTGCGTCAGGCGCACCGGCCAGGCGTGGATGCGTCGGGTGCTCATGGGCGTCTCCCGTGGCGGGGCGGCCACGCGCAACGCGTGGCCG
>NZ_JASCPA010000107.1:0-6088 GCF_029959715.1 Pseudomonas sp. PS02288
CTCGTGAGCGCCGCGCCCGCCTCGGGGCAGGGCAAGACCACCGTCACCGCCGCCCTGGCGCGCCTGCATGCGCGCCAGGGACGGCGCGTGCGGGTGTTCAAGTGTGGCCCGGATTTCCTCGATCCGATGATCCTCGAGCGGGCCAGCGGCCAGCCGGTCTACCAGTTGGACCTGTGGATGGTCGGCGAGGCGGAGTGCCGCCGGCAGCTGTGGCAGGCCGCGCAGGAAGCCGACCTGATCCTCGTCGAGGGCGTGATGGGCTTGTTCGACGGTACGCCGTCCGCCGCCGACCTGGCGCGCACCTTCGGCCTTCCGGTGCTGGCGGTGATCGATGCCGCGGCGATGGCGCAGACCTTCGCCGCCGTCGCCCACGGCCTGGCCACCTTCCAGGCCGACCTGCCGTTCTCCGGCGTGCTCGCCAACCGCGTCGGCAGCGCGCGTCACGCCGAGCTGCTGCGCGCCAGCCTGCCGGCCACGCAGCGCTGGTACGGCGGCCTGCCGCGCGCCGCCGGCATCGAGTTGCCGAGCCGCCACCTGGGGCTGGTGCAGGCGGAGGAACTGCTCGATCTGGATCAGCGTCTGGACAGCGCCGCCGATGCCCTGGCGGCGAGCGCCGACACCGCGCTGCCGGCCGCGGTGAGCTTCGCCGCGCCGCAGGAGGAGGGCGATGTCGAGCCGCTGCTGCGCGGCGTGCGGATCGGCGTGGCGCGGGATGCGGCCTTCGCCTTCGTCTATGCGGCCAACCTCGACCTGCTGCGTCGCCTCGGCGCCGAGCTATGGTTCTTCTCGCCGCTGGATGACGAGGCCCTGCCGGCGGTGGACAGCCTCTATCTGCCCGGCGGCTACCCCGAGCTGCACCTGGCGCGGCTGGCGGGCAACCGGCCGATGCGCGCGGCGATCCGGGCGCATCACGCCGCGGGCAAGCCGATCCTCGCCGAATGCGGCGGCATGCTCTACCTGCTCGATGGCCTGACGGACAAGGCCGGCGAGCGCGGCGAAATGCTCGGCCTGCTGCCTGGTGAAGCGCGCCTGCAGCCACGCCTGAGCGCGCTCGCGCTGCAGGCGGTGGACCTGCCGGAAGGCCGCGTGCGCGGGCATACCTACCACCATTCGACGCTGGACTGCGCGCTGCAGCCGCTGGCTCGTGGCGCGTGCCCGAACGGCCGTGGCGCCGCCGAGGCGGTGTATCGCCAGGGCCGACTGACGGCTTCCTACATCCACTTCTACATGCCGTCCAACCCGCGTGCGGCGGCGACCTGGTTCCTGCCATGAACGAATGGGCCTACAGCGCCGAGGAGCGCGCGGCGATCTACCGGGCCATCGCCGAGCGCCGCGACATGCGGCACTTCAGCGGCGGCGAAATCGCCCCTGAACTGCTGACCCGGCTGTTGCAGGCCGCGCACCAGGCGCCCAGTGTCGGCCTCATGCAGCCCTGGCGCTTCCTGCGCATCACCCGTCCGGCGCTGCGCGAGGCCATCGCCGGGCTGGTCGAGGAGGAGCGCCTGCTCACCGCCGATGCCCTGGGCGAGCGGCGCGACGACTTCCTCCGGCTCAAGGTGGAAGGCGTGCGCGACTGCGCCGAGCTGCTGGTCGCCGCCCTGAAGGACGGTCGCGAGGCGCACGTCTTCGGCCGCCGCACGCTGCCGGAAATGGACCTCGCCTCGCTGTCCTGTGCCATCCAGAACCTCTGGCTGGCGGCCCGCGCGGAAGGGCTCGGCATGGGCTGGGTGTCGCTGTTCGATCCGCAGCGCCTGGCCGACCTGCTCGGCATGCCGGCCGGCGCCAAGCCGGTGGCGATCCTCTGCCTCGGACCGGTGCCGGCCTTCTATCCGGAGCCGATGCTGGTCGGCGAAGGCTGGACCCAGGCGCAGCCACTGGAAGACATGCTGTTCGGCAACCAGTGGGGCGAGAAACCATGATCGCCATGGCCCTGACGGCCTGCGCCGGTGTCGCGCTGGATGCGGCGTTCGGCGAGCCGAAACGCTGGCATCCGCTGGTGGGCTTCGGTCGCCTGGCCGGCGCCATCGAGGCGCGGCTGAACCGGGTGAGTGGCGGCACGCGGCTGAACGGCGTGCTCGGCTGGTGCCTGGCGGTGCTGCCGTTGACCCTGCTGGCCTGGGCGCTGGGCCGTTTGCCGTACCTCGGCTGGCTCATCGAGGCACTGCTGCTGTACCTCGCCATCGGCCTGCGCAGCCTGGACGAACACGCCCAGCCGGTGGCCGATGCGCTGGAGCGCGGTGACCTGGACGAGGCGCGGCGGCGGGTCGGCTACATCGTCAGCCGCGAACCCTCGGCACTGGACGAAAACGGCGTGGCCCTGGCCGCCACCGAGTCGGTGCTGGAAAACGGCAGCGACGCGGTGTTCGCCGCGCTGTTCTGGTTCGCCGTCGCCGGTGCACCGGGCGTGGTGCTGTATCGCCTGAGCAATACGCTGGACGCCATGTGGGGCTACCGCAACGCGCGCTTCGAGCGCTTCGGCTGGGCCGCGGCGCGCCTCGATGACGTGTTGAATTACCTGCCCGCGCGGCTGGTCGCGCTGACCTACGCGCTCCTCGGTGAAACCCGCCGCGCGCTGCGCTGCTGGCGCCTGCAGGGGCCGCAGTGGAGTAGCCCGAACGCCGGCCCGGTAATGGCAGCGGGTGCCGGGGCGCTGGGCGTGGTGCTTGGCGGGCCGTCGATCTATCACGGCGAGATGCGTTATCGTCCGCCGCTGGGCGAGGGCGCCGTGGCGCGTGGCGAGGACATCCGCCGGGCGATGCGCCTGGTGCGCCGCGGCGTGGCGGCGTGGTTGCTGCTGCTGGTCATCGGGAGTCTGCTGAATGCTTAACCATGGAGGCGGCCTGCGCAAAGCCGCGGAGAAATACCGCATCGGCCTTGCCGACTGGCTCGACCTGTCCACCGGCATCGCGCCCTACGGCTGGTCGCTGCCGGAGGTTCCGATGGCGGCGTGGAACCGCCTGCCGGAGCGGGGCGACGGCCTGGAGCAGGCCGCGCGGCGGTTCTACGGCGTCGAGGCGCTGCTGCCGGTCGCCGGTTCGCAGGCGGCGATCCAGGCGTTGCCGAGGCTACGTCGCTACTGCCAGGTGGGCATCGTCTCGCCCTGTTACGCCGAACACGCCGAGGCCTGGCGCCGCGAAGGCCATCGCCTGCTGGAGATCAGCGAGGCGGGCGTGCGGCGCAGCCTGGATCGCCTCGACGTGCTGGTGGTGGTCAACCCCAACAACCCCACCGGCCGACGCATTCCCACCGAGCAGTTGCTGGAATGGCACGCCCGGCTGGTCGAGCGCGGCGGCTGGCTGGTGGTCGACGAAGCCTTCATGGACGCCACTCCCGAGCACAGCCTGGCGGCGCACAGCCACCTGCCGGGGCTGATCGTGCTGCGTTCGTTCGGCAAGTTCTTTGGCATGGCCGGCCTGCGCCTGGGCTTCGTGCTGGCACAGCCGCAGCTGCTCGATCGCCTCGACGAAATCCTCGGCCCCTGGGCGGTGAGCGGCGCCGCGCGCAGCATCGCGCGCACGCTGCTGCTGGACGACGAAGGCCAGGCCGGCCAGCGACGCCGCCTCGAAGCCGATGGCGCGCGGCTGCACGACCTGCTGGCCGGCCACGGCCTGAGCCCGACCGGTGGCTGCGCGCTGTTCCAGTGGTGGGTCAGCGAGCACGCCGCGCTGCTGCACGAATACCTGGCCTGCCACGGCATCCTGGTTCGGCTGTTCGCCGCGCCGTCGAGCCTGCGCTTCGGCCTGCCGCCGGACGAACCGGCCTGGGCTCGCCTGGAGTCGGCGCTGGAAGTCTTCGCCCGGAGCCGCGAATGAAAGCCAGCGTCACGCTGATGGTGCAGGGCACCACCTCGGATGCAGGCAAGAGCACCCTGGTGACCGCCCTGTGCCGCTGGCTGCAACGCCAGGGCGTGGCGGTGGCGCCGTTCAAGCCGCAGAACATGGCGCTGAACAGCGCGGTCAGCGCCGACGGCGGCGAGATCGGCCGGGCCCAGGCCGTGCAGGCGCAGGCCTGCAAATTGCCGCCGCACACCGACATGAACCCGGTGCTGCTCAAGCCCAACAGCGACATCGGCGCCCAGGTGATCATCCACGGCCACGCGGTCGGCAACATGAACGCGGTCGCCTATCACGCCTACAAACCCACCGCGATGCAGGCGGTGCTGGCCTCCCACGGGCGCCTGCGCGAGGCCTACCGGGTGGTGATGGTGGAGGGCGCCGGCTCGCCGGCCGAGATCAACCTGCGCCAGGGCGACATCGCCAACATGGGTTTCGCCGAGGCGGTGGACTGCCCGGTGATCCTCATCGCCGACATCGACAAGGGAGGTGTCTTCGCCCATCTGGTCGGCACCCTGGAACTGCTTTCCGAGAGCGAACGGGCGCGCGTCCGCGGCTTCGTCATCAACCGCTTCCGCGGCGACATCGCCCTGCTGCGCCCCGGCCTGGACTGGCTGGAGGCGCGCACCGGCAAGCCGGTGCTAGGCGTGCTGCCGTACCTGATGGACTTTCACCTCGAAGCCGAGGACGCGATAGACGCGCGTCAGCCGGGCAAGCAGGGTGAGCGCCTCCGGGTGCTGGTGCCGGTGCTGCCGCGTATCAGCAACCACACCGATTTCGACCCGCTGCGCCTGCATCCGCAGGTCGACCTGCGTTTCGTCGGCCCCGGCCAGCCGATTCCGCCGGCCGACCTGATCATCCTGCCCGGCTCCAAGAGCACCCGCCGCGACCTGGCGTTCCTGCGCGCCAACGGTTGGGACCTCGCCATCGCCCGGCACCTGCGCTACGGCGGCAAGCTGCTGGGCATCTGCGGCGGCCTGCAGATGCTCGGCCAGCGCATCGACGATCCGCTCGGCCTGGAAGGCGACGCCGGCGGCAGCGACGGGCTCGGCCTGCTCGACCTGCACACGCGCCTGGAGGCGGACAAGCAGCTGCGCCTGGTCAGCGGGCGCCTGAGCCTGGAGGGCGCCGCCGTCAGCGGCTACGAAATCCACGCTGGCGTCAGCACCGGCAGTGCGCTGGACGAGGCGCTGGTGACCCTCGATGACGGTCGCCAGGACGGCGCGCGCAGCGCCGATGGCCAGGTCATTGGCACCTACCTGCACGGCCTGTTCGAGGCGCCCGAAGCCTGCGCCGCGTTGCTGCGCTGGGCGGGCGTGCGCGAGGTCGAGCACAGCGATTACCACGCCCTGCGCGAACGCGAAATCGAGCGCCTCGCCGATCTGGTCGAGGCGCACCTGGATACCGATCGCCTGAGGGCGCTATGCGGGCTTTGATGCGGGCGGTCGATCCCATGTGCCTGGCGCAACCCGGCTCGGTGGATCGGTGGGGCGTGATCCACCCTACGTTTACACCGATCCGTAGGATGGATGTCGCCTTTCACATCCACCGCTTTTCGACCACCCCATCCTCTGGAAACGCTGAACCATGCCTGAACTGATCCTCGGCGGCGCCCGCTCCGGCAAGAGCCGCCTGGCCGAGCGTCTGGCCGCGGAGTCCGGCCTCGAGGTGGTCTACATCGCCACCAGCCAGGCGCTGGACGGCGAGATGTCCAGCCGCATCCGCGCCCATCGCGAACGCCGCCCGGCGCACTGGGGGCTGGTTGAGGAGCCGTTGCGACTGGCGGGCGTGCTGCGCGAACAGGCGGCCGACGGGCGCTGCCTGCTGGTCGATTGCCTGACGCTGTGGCTGACCAACCTGCTGATGCTGGACGACCCGCAGCGCCTGGCCGCCGAGCGCGATGCGCTGCTCGACGCCCTCGCCGAGCTGCCGGGGCGAATCCTGTTCGTCAGCAACGAAACCGGCCTCGGCGTGGTGCCGATGGGCGAACTGTCGCGGCGTTACGTCGATGAAGCCGGCTGGCTGCACCAGGCCCTGGCCGAGCGCTGCGAACGGGTGGTTTTCACCGTCGCCGGCCTGCCGATGATTCTCAAGGGAGCACCGTTATGACTATCGAGTGGTGGCGGCAGGCCTGCCGTCCGCTGGACCTCGCCGCGCGCGCCGAGGCCGAGGCGCGCCAGGCGCAACTGACCAAGCCGCCCGGCTCGCTGGGCCAGCTGGAAGGGGTCGCGCTGGCGCTGGCCGCCCTGCAGGGC
>NZ_JASCPA010000108.1:0-5584 GCF_029959715.1 Pseudomonas sp. PS02288
CAAAAGCCAAACCCCCAACCCGATTGCTCGGATTGGGGGTTTGGGGATAGGAGCTTGACGATGACCTACTCTCACATGGGGAAACCCCACACTACCATCGGCGATGCGTCGTTTCACTACTGAGTTCGGGATGGGATCAGGTGGTTCCAACGCTCTATGGTCGTCAAGCAATTCGGTTGGGGAATCGGTGTTGAGTCGCCTCCCCTAATTGGGTATGTGATGTCTGTTGGTTTGCAAGTTCTGACAAGCTTTCGGCTTATGTCGACTTCACCTTCTAACACCATCATTGGCCTGGGCCGCAGATTGTTTGGGTGTTATATGGTCAAGCCTCACGGGCAATTAGTATTGGTTAGCTCAACGCCTCACAGCGCTTACACACCCAACCTATCAACGTCGTAGTCTTCGACGGCCCTTTAGGGAGCTCAAGGCTCCAGTGAGATCTCATCTTGAGGCTAGTTTCCCGCTTAGATGCTTTCAGCGGTTATCTATTCCGAACGTAGCTACCCGGCAATGCCACTGGCGTGACAACCGGAACACCAGAGGTTCGTCCACTCCGGTCCTCTCGTACTAGGAGCAGCCCCTCTCAAATCTCAAACGTCCACGGCAGATAGGGACCGAACTGTCTCACGACGTTCTAAACCCAGCTCGCGTACCACTTTAAATGGCGAACAGCCATACCCTTGGGACCGGCTTCAGCCCCAGGATGTGATGAGCCGACATCGAGGTGCCAAACACCGCCGTCGATATGAACTCTTGGGCGGTATCAGCCTGTTATCCCCGGAGTACCTTTTATCCGTTGAGCGATGGCCCTTCCATACAGAACCACCGGATCACTAAGACCTACTTTCGTACCTGCTCGACGTGTCTGTCTCGCAGTCAAGCGCGCTTTTGCCTTTATACTCTACGAACGATTTCCGACCGTTCTGAGCGCACCTTCGTACTCCTCCGTTACTCTTTAGGAGGAGACCGCCCCAGTCAAACTACCCACCATACACTGTCCTCGATCCGGATAACGGACCAGAGTTAGAACCTCAAAGTTGCCAGGGTGGTATTTCAAGGTTGGCTCCACGCAAACTGGCGTTCACGCTTCAAAGCCTCCCACCTATCCTACACAAGCAAATTCAAAGTCCAGTGCAAAGCTATAGTAAAGGTTCACGGGGTCTTTCCGTCTAGCCGCGGATACACTGCATCTTCACAGCGATTTCAATTTCACTGAGTCTCGGGTGGAGACAGCGCCGCCATCGTTACGCCATTCGTGCAGGTCGGAACTTACCCGACAAGGAATTTCGCTACCTTAGGACCGTTATAGTTACGGCCGCCGTTTACCGGGGCTTCGATCAAGAGCTTCGCTTGCGCTAACCCCATCAATTAACCTTCCGGCACCGGGCAGGCGTCACACCCTATACGTCCACTTTCGTGTTTGCAGAGTGCTGTGTTTTTAATAAACAGTCGCAGCGGCCTGGTATCTTCGACCGGCATGAGCTTACGGAGCAAGTCCTTCACCCTCACCGGCGCACCTTCTCCCGAAGTTACGGTGCCATTTTGCCTAGTTCCTTCACCCGAGTTCTCTCAAGCGCCTTGGTATTCTCTACCCAACCACCTGTGTCGGTTTGGGGTACGGTTCCTAGTTACCTGAAGCTTAGAAGCTTTTCCTGGAAGCATGGCATCAACCACTTCATCGTCTAAAAGACGACTCGTCATCAGCTCTCGGCATTAAGCGCCCGGATTTACCTAAGCACTCTGCCTACCACCTTAAACTTGGACAACCAACGCCAAGCTGGCCTAGCCTTCTCCGTCCCTCCATCGCAGTAACTAGAAGTACAGGAATATTAACCTGTTTCCCATCGACTACGCTCTTCAGCCTCGCCTTAGGGACCGACTAACCCTGCGTCGATTAACGTTGCGCAGGAACCCTTGGTCTTTCGGCGTGGGTGTTTTTCACACCCATTGTCGTTACTCATGTCAGCATTCGCACTTCTGATACCTCCAGCAAGCTTCTCAACTCACCTTCACAGGCTTACAGAACGCTCCTCTACCGCATCATCCTGAGATGATACCCGTAGCTTCGGTACCTGGTTTGAGCCCCGTTACATCTTCCGCGCAGGCCGACTCGACTAGTGAGCTATTACGCTTTCTTTAAAGGGTGGCTGCTTCTAAGCCAACCTCCTAGCTGTCTAAGCCTTCCCACATCGTTTCCCACTTAACCAGGATTTTGGGACCTTAGCTGACGGTCTGGGTTGTTTCCCTTTTCACGACGGACGTTAGCACCCGCCGTGTGTCTCCCATGCTCGGCACTTGTAGGTATTCGGAGTTTGCATCGGTTTGGTAAGTCGGGATGACCCCCTAGCCGAAACAGTGCTCTACCCCCTACAGTGATACATGAGGCGCTACCTAAATAGCTTTCGAGGAGAACCAGCTATCTCCGAGCTTGATTAGCCTTTCACTCCGATCCACAGGTCATCCGCTAACTTTTCAACGGTAGTCGGTTCGGTCCTCCAGTCAGTGTTACCTAACCTTCAACCTGCCCATGGATAGATCGCCCGGTTTCGGGTCTATTCCCAGCGACTAAAGCGCCCTATTAAGACTCGCTTTCGCTACGCCTCCCCTATTCGGTTAAGCTCGCCACTGAAAATAAGTCGCTGACCCATTATACAAAAGGTACGCAGTCACAGAACAAAGTCTGCTCCCACTGCTTGTACGCATACGGTTTCAGGTTCTATTTCACTCCCCTCTCCGGGGTTCTTTTCGCCTTTCCCTCACGGTACTAGTTCACTATCGGTCAGTCAGTAGTATTTAGCCTTGGAGGATGGTCCCCCCATATTCAGACAAAGTTTCTCGTGCTCCGTCCTACTCGATTTCACTTCTAAGATCCTTTCGCGTACAGGGCTATCACCCACTATGGCCGCACTTTCCAGAGCGTTCCGCTAAAATCAAAGAAGCTTAAGGGCTAGTCCCCGTTCGCTCGCCACTACTAAGGGAATCTCGGTTGATTTCTTTTCCTCAGGGTACTTAGATGTTTCAGTTCCCCTGGTTCGCCTCTTACACCTATGTATTCAGTGCAAGATACTCAGCTTATGCTGAGTGGGTTCCCCCATTCAGAGATCTCCGGATCAAAGTCTGTTTGCCGACTCCCCGAAGCTTATCGCAGGCTACCACGTCTTTCATCGCCTCTGACTGCCAAGGCATCCACCGTATGCGCTTCTTCACTTGACCATATAACCCCAAGCAATCTGGTTATTGTCTCGAACGTGAAGACGACATTCGCCGAAAACTTGCGCTTGAACTTGCAAGTTTTACCTTGACCAAACTGATTGCCAGTGAAAACAATCAGTCAGTCTACTTCTATCACATACCCAAATTTTTAAAGAACAGTTCTGGCGCAAAGACCAGAATTCAATGTTCTGCCAACCGGCAAACATTCAATTCTGAGCTTTCAGCGATTTCCGAGATAATGGTGGAGCCAAGGAGGATCGAACTCCTGACCTCCTGCGTGCAAAGCAGGCGCTCTCCCAGCTGAGCTATGGCCCCATCGTCTTGACCGGCCACGCCCCTTGACAATTGGTGGGTCTGGGCAGATTCGAACTGCCGACCTCACCCTTATCAGGGGTGCGCTCTAACCAACTGAGCTACAGACCCAATCGTCTCTCTCTCGGGTCTAAACCCAATCGCTTTTCGCAAGTGAATCAAGCAATTCGTGTGGGAGCTTATGAGGCAGCTGAAGTCTTCGATTAAGGAGGTGATCCAGCCGCAGGTTCCCCTACGGCTACCTTGTTACGACTTCACCCCAGTCATGAATCACTCCGTGGTAACCGTCCCCCCGAAGGTTAGACTAGCTACTTCTGGAGCAACCCACTCCCATGGTGTGACGGGCGGTGTGTACAAGGCCCGGGAACGTATTCACCGCGACATTCTGATTCGCGATTACTAGCGATTCCGACTTCACGCAGTCGAGTTGCAGACTGCGATCCGGACTACGATCGGTTTTCTGGGATTAGCTCCACCTCGCGGCTTGGCAACCCTCTGTACCGACCATTGTAGCACGTGTGTAGCCCAGGCCGTAAGGGCCATGATGACTTGACGTCATCCCCACCTTCCTCCGGTTTGTCACCGGCAGTCTCCTTAGAGTGCCCACCTTAACGTGCTGGTAACTAAGGACAAGGGTTGCGCTCGTTACGGGACTTAACCCAACATCTCACGACACGAGCTGACGACAGCCATGCAGCACCTGTCTCAATGCTCCCGAAGGCACCAATCCATCTCTGGAAAGTTCATTGGATGTCAAGGCCTGGTAAGGTTCTTCGCGTTGCTTCGAATTAAACCACATGCTCCACCGCTTGTGCGGGCCCCCGTCAATTCATTTGAGTTTTAACCTTGCGGCCGTACTCCCCAGGCGGTCAACTTAATGCGTTAGCTGCGCCACTAAAATCTCAAGGATTCCAACGGCTAGTTGACATCGTTTACGGCGTGGACTACCAGGGTATCTAATCCTGTTTGCTCCCCACGCTTTCGCACCTCAGTGTCAGTATCAGTCCAGGTGGTCGCCTTCGCCACTGGTGTTCCTTCCTATATCTACGCATTTCACCGCTACACAGGAAATTCCACCACCCTCTACCGTACTCTAGCTTGCCAGTTTTGGATGCAGTTCCCAGGTTGAGCCCGGGGCTTTCACATTCAACTTAACAAACCACCTACGCGCGCTTTACGCCCAGTAATTCCGATTAACGCTTGCACCCTCTGTATTACCGCGGCTGCTGGCACAGAGTTAGCCGGTGCTTATTCTGTCGGTAACGTCAAAACAGCAAAGTATTAATTTACTGCCCTTCCTCCCAACTTAAAGTGCTTTACAATCCGAAGACCTTCTTCACACACGCGGCATGGCTGGATCAGGCTTTCGCCCATTGTCCAATATTCCCCACTGCTGCCTCCCGTAGGAGTCTGGACCGTGTCTCAGTTCCAGTGTGACTGATCATCCTCTCAGACCAGTTACGGATCGTAGCCTTGGTGAGCCATTACCTCACCAACTAGCTAATCCGACCTAGGCTCATCTGATAGCGTGAGGTCCGAAGATCCCCCACTTTCTCCCGTAGGACGTATGCGGTATTAGCGTTCCTTTCGAAACGTTGTCCCCCACTATCAGGCAGATTCCTAGGCATTACTCACCCGTCCGCCGCTGAATCAGAGAGCAAGCTCCCTTCATCCGCTCGACTTGCATGTGTTAGGCCTGCCGCCAGCGTTCAATCTGAGCCATGATCAAACTCTTCAGTTCAATACTGCTTGGGTTTTGAGAAAACCCTAAACTTGGCTCAGCAATCGCAAATAAAACTCGAATTCTCGAGTGTCTACTTGTGTTGCTGATAATCATCTCGACATCAGTCTTACGTCACAAGCACCCACACGAATTGCTTGATTCAGTTGTTAAAGAGCGTTTCGATCAAGTCTTTCGTCTCAACCGAGGCCGCGCATTCTACAGCAGCCTTTCAATCTGTCAAGCTTATTTTCGAAAATTTCTTTTCTACTCAACCGCTTGCCGCTTCCGATCTTTCAAACCCCTCGTCAGCGGGAGGCAAATTCTACAGCGTTCAAA
>NZ_JASCPA010000109.1:0-5571 GCF_029959715.1 Pseudomonas sp. PS02288
TGGGGCGCCCCGTCGCCTTCCAACACCGCCCAGCCCTCCGGCCACGGGGCGCGCCAGAGGCGCGCCGCACGGGTGAGCGACGAAGGCAGGACTCATCGCCCTGCCTTCATCAGACGCGTTCCTGGCGTCAGCCCTTACTTGCCGTAGACATCGAACGCGAAGTACTTGTCCTGCACCTGCTTGTATTTGCCGTTGGCGCGGATCGCCAGGATCGCCGCGCTGATCTTGTCGGCGAGCGCCTTGTCGCCCTTGCGCACCGCGATGCCCTGGCCTTCGCCGAAGTACTGCTCGTCGGTGAAGTCCGGGCCGATGAAGGCGAAGCCCTTGCCGGCGTCGGTCTTGAGGAAGCCGTCGTCGATGTTCACCGAATCGGCCAGGGTAGCGTCGAGGCGGCCGCTGGCGAGGTCGAGGAAGACTTCGTTCTGCGAGCTGTAGCGGACGATCTCGGCACCGGCCGGGGCGAAGACGTCGGTGGCGTAGCGGTCATACACCGAGGAGCGCTGCACGCCGATCTTCTTGCCCTTGAGGTCGGCCACGTCCTTGTAGGTCGCGCCGTCCTTCATCGCCAGCTTGGCCGGCGTGGAGTAGTACTTGCCGGTGAAGTCGACCGACTTCTTGCGCTCGTCGGTGATCGACATCGAGGAGAGGATGGCGTCGAACTTGCGCACTTTAAGCGCCGGGATCAGGCCGTCGAACTCCTGCTCGATCCACGTGCACTCGACCTTCATCTCTTCGCACAGCGCCACGCCGATGTCGTAGTCGAAGCCGCTGATGTTGCCTTCCGGCGTCTTGAAGGCGAACGGCGGGTAGGCCGCCTCGATGCCGATGCGCAGCGGCTTGTCGGCCATCGCCAGCGGTGCCAGCAGGGACAGCGCCAGTGCGCCGAACAGGACGATCTTGTTCTTCATCGAAAGCTCCATGATGCGGAAATGTCGGGTGCCGCGGGGTTGGCCCGCTGGAACGAAGGGAGTTGGCAGAGGCGCCGGCGACACGAACCTTTTGGGATCGGCGGCCCTCCTTTCGGGTGGGCGGCATTCTAGCGGCAGGCCGAAGCGCGATATTTCCTCAATGCGACAACTAATTACAGAAGCACCGAAAGCGCGCGAAGGCGATATTGACAGCCCGCCCGAAACGTGACCAACCGGACAGGAAACAGCCAACCGATGAACGAAGCAATTAGCGCACCGCAAGGGCCCGAGGGCTCTGGAACGTGCCTGCGCCCGTTGCGGGCGAGAGGCGGTAACCGTCACGGCGTTTCGATTCGCCACCGCCCGGGCAGGCGGTGACAGCCGAAATGACAACGCCCCGCCCGGCGGAACCGGGCGGGGCGTCGAGGCCAGCGGGTCAGGCGACCTGCATGGTCTTGTGGGTGTTGATCAGGTGCTCCACCACGCTCGGATCGGCGAGGGTGGAAATGTCACCCAGCGCGCCGTATTCCGCCGTGGCGATCTTGCGCAGGATGCGCCGCATGATCTTGCCCGAGCGGGTCTTCGGCAGGCCCGGCGCCCACTGAATGACGTCCGGCACGGCGATCGGGCCGATCTCCTTGCGCACCCAGGCCTTGAGCTCCTGACGCAGCTGCTCGGAGTATTCCTCGCCACTGTTGAGGGTGACGTAGACGTAGATGCCCTGCCCCTTGATGTCGTGCGGCACGCCGACAACGGCGGCTTCCGCGACTTTCGGGTGGGCGACCATGGCGCTCTCGATCTCGGCGGTACCCATGCGGTGGCCGGAAACGTTGAGCACATCATCCACGCGGCCGGTGATCCACCAGTAGCCGTCTTCGTCGCGGCGCGCGCCGTCGCCGGTGAAGTACATGCCCTTGAAGGTCTTGAAGTAGGTGTCGACGAAGCGGTCGTGGTCCTTGTACAGGCTGCGCGCCTGACCCGGCCAGGAATCGATGATCACCAGGTTGCCCTCGGCCGGGCCATCGATGATGTTGCCCAGGTTGTCCACCAGCGCCGGCTGCACACCGAAGAACGGACGGGTCGCCGAACCCGGTTTGAGCGCGGTGGCGCCCGGCAGCGGGCTGATCAGCACCCCGCCGGTTTCGGTCTGCCACCAGGTGTCGACGATCGGGCAGCGGCTCTGGCCGACGCACTCGTGGTACCAGTGCCAGGCTTCCGGGTTGATCGGTTCGCCGACCGAGCCGAGCAGGCGCAGGCTGGAGCCGTCGGCACCTTCGACCGCGGCCTTGCCCTGGGCCATCATCGCGCGGATCGCGGTAGGCGCGGTGTAGAGGATGTTGACCTTGTGCTTGTCGATGATCTTGGCGACGCGGGTGATGTCCGGGTAGTTCGGGATGCCCTCGAACAGCAGTGTGGTGGCGCCGTTGGCCAGCGGGCCGTAGACGATGTAGCTGTGGCCGGTGACCCAGCCGACGTCGGCGGTGCACCAGTAGACCTCGCCCGGGCGGTAGTCGAACACGCGCTCGTGGGTCAGCGCGGCGTACAGCAGGTAGCCGGCGGTGGTGTGCAGCACGCCCTTCGGCTTACCGGTGGAACCGGAGGTGTAGAGGATGAACAGCGCTTCCTCGGCGCCCATTTCCTTCGGCGCACAGACGCTGCCAGCCACTTTCATCAGATCCTCGAACCAGATGTCACGGTGCTGGTTCCACTTGATGTCGGCCCCGGTGCGCTTGCACACGATGACCTTCTGGATGCTGTTGGTTTCCGGGTTGGTCAGCGCGTCGTCGACGTTGGCCTTGAGCGGCGTACGCTTGCCGCCGCGCAAGCCTTCGTCGGCGGTGATGACGACTTTCGACTTGCAGTCGATGATGCGGCCGGCCAGCGCTTCGGGCGAGAAGCCGCCGAACACCACCGAGTGGATCGCGCCGATGCGGGCACATGCAAGCATCGCCACCACGGCCTCGGGGATCATCGGCATGTAGATGGTCACCACGTCGCCGCGATGGATGTCCTGCCCGCGCAGGGCGTTGGCGAACTTGCAGACCTGCTCGTGCAGTTCGCGGTAGGTGATTTCCTTGTGCTCGGACGGGTCGTCGCCTTCCCAGATGATCGCGATCTGGTCGCCACGCTCTGCCAGGTGACGATCCAGGCAGTTGTAGGAAACGTTAAGGGTGCCGTCGGCGAACCACTTGATGTCGACATGGTGATCGTCGAAGGAGGTCTGCTTGACCTTGGTGAACGGCTGGATCCAGTCGAGACGCTTGGCCTGCTCGCGCCAGAAGCCATCCGGGTTGATGACCGATTGCTGGTACATGGCCTTGTAGGTGGCTTCGTCGGTCAGCGTGTTGGCTACGACCTCGGGACTGACGGGATAAAGAGAAGCGGCGCTCATGGACTAGGACCTCGGTAGATAGTTGTTTTTCTATGGTGTCTTTGTAGCCGCCGGGCGCCCCCGGCAACCATTCGACCATTGTCTTACCGGGTTAAGACAATGGTCGCAGATGGCTGCCGGCGCCCGAAAAAAGGCCGCTCGGGCGTGCAGGGAAGAGGTTTCCGGGCGCCCATAAAAAACCCGTGCCGGAGGGGCACGGGTCAAGGGGAACGTCGTTCGCGGGGGCATCGGCGTCCGCGGGACGCCGATGCGCGCGGTCGCTCAGGTCATCCCGAGCATGTTCGGCAGGATCAGCGAGATCGCCGGGATGTAGGTGATCAGGCCCAGGAAAACCATCAGCAGCAGCAGCCAGGGCATCGCCGCGCGGATCACTGCGGTCACCGGCATTCCGGTCACCGCCGAGGTGACGAACAGGTTGAGGCCCACCGGCGGAGTGATCAGGCCGATCTCCATGTTCACCACCATGATGATACCCAGGTGGATAGGATCGATGCCCAGGTGCACGGCGATCGGGAAGAGGATCGGCGCGAGGATCAGGATCACCGCCGACGGCTCCATGAACGCGCCGGCGATCAGCAGCACGATATTCACCACCAGCAGGAACATCCAGGGCTGCAGCCCGGCCTCCATCACCCAGCCGGTGATGGTCTGGGGAATCTGTTCGGTGGTGAGGACGTGGGCGAAGAGCATGGCGTTGGCGATGATGAACATCAGCATGATCGACAGCTTGCCCGACTCCAGCAGCACCTTGGGCACTTCGCGCAGCGTCATGTCCTTGTAGACGAACAGCGCGATGAAGGCCGAATACACAGCCGCCATGGCGGCAGCCTCGGTGGGCGTGAACATCCCGGAATAGATGCCGCCGAGGATGATCACCATCAACAGCAGGCCCCAGATCGCCTTGCGCGCGGCGGTCAGCCACTCGCGGAAGGATGCCCGTGGCAACGCTGGCAGGTTCTTCTTCACCGCGATGATGTAGATCGCCACCATCAGCACGACACCGAGCAGCAGCCCCGGCACCACGCCGGCCATGAACAGCTTGCCAACGGAGGTTTCGGTGGCCGCGGCGTACACCACCATGACGATCGACGGCGGAATCAGGATGCCCAGGGTACCGGCGTTACAGACGATGCCGGCGCCGAACGCCTGCGGGTAACCGGAACGGACCATGCCGGCGATGGCGATGGAGCCGACCGCGGCCACGGTGGCCGGCGAAGAACCGGACAAGGCGGCGAACAGCATGCAGGCGAGCACCGCGGAAATCGCCAGACCGCCACGGATGTGACCGACGCAGGCGTTGGCGAAGTCGATCAGGCGGCGCGCCACCCCGCCGGTGGTCATGAAGGCGCCGGCAAGCAGGAAGAACGGAATCGCCAGCAGCGTGTAGTGCTCGGAGGTCTCGAACAGCTTGATTGCCAGCGAGCGCACCGAGTCCGGGCTGAACAGCAGGATCGTCATCGAGCCGGCGAGGCCGAGGGAAATGGCGATCGGCACACCGATGAACATCAGCAGGAACAGGGCCACGAACAGGAAGAGGATGGTCATTATTTAACCTCCTCGTGTTCGGCCAGCTTGAGCGCATCGGCGGCTTCGTCGGCGAGGCCCAGACCTGTCTGCTGGTCGCGCAAGATGCGCACGAGGATCTCGACGAAACGGATGAACACCAGAGCGAAACCCACCGGAACCACCAGGCCGATCATCCATTGCTGGATGCCGAAGTGGCCGAGATCCTCGGCACCGATGCCAGCGGAGTAAAGGGTTTCGGTCCACTCGAAACTGGCCTCGGCGAACAGGCCGGCATAGGCGAGACAGCAGAGGCAGGCGATCACGCCGAGTACTTTCTGCGTGCCGCGCGAAGTCAGCTTGACCAGCGCATCTATGCCGATGTGTCCACCGGTGCGCACGCCGTAGGCGATACCAAGGAAGATCAGCCAGGCGAACAGTGCGCGAGTGGCGGCGCTGCTCCAGGTCATCGCCTGGGCACCGCTCATCACGCTGTCGCCCAATGCGAAGAAGAAACCGCTGGTGGCTTCCCAGCGGTCACCGAGGGAATACAGGACGGTGTAGAGGTTGTTCATCACGACGTAACAGAACGTCACCAGGGTCATGGCAGCCAGCAGGAAGGCAATGATCGCTTCCTCCAGACGCGCCCAGAGTCGCATCAGCGTTTGCATGAAAGTGCTCCGCGGAAAAACTGCGAGAGGGATGGCCGCCCCGCCCCGGGGCGGCGGGCCGGGGGGCTCAGGGTGCCGTGTTGGGTTATTGGGCTGG
>NZ_JASCPA010000010.1:0-99892 GCF_029959715.1 Pseudomonas sp. PS02288
AAGCTGGAAGTGGGTGGCCGTGCGAGCTTCGACAGCCAGGTGCTTTGCCGCCCGGCGGCCCGCCGCGCGGCGGGCCACCGAGGGCGATGATCCGACGGGCTTTCGACGGCTTGGCGAAAGCCTCATCGGGCATCCTGCCGGGCGTTCAGCTCGGCGTAAGCTCCGCCTGATATCCCTGCGCCACCTTCCCCTTCCGAGTAGTAGTTTCGATGCGTGTCGCCCTGAATCCGAAAATACTCCTGGCCGCCTCGCTGGCCGTCCTGCTGGTGCTCAGCGGACAGTACTTCCGCCTGTTCGAGCGCGGCTGGTTCGCGCTCCAGGAATGGCGCCACGCCGATGCGTGGGAAGCGCGCTCGGTATGGCTGCCCGATTACCGGGTGACGCTGGACGGCCAGCCGATCGAAGGCCTCGACGAGGACCTCTCGGCGCTGACCTACGACCCGGACCGCAAGACGCTGTTCTCGGTGACCAACAAGCATCAGCGTCTGGTCGAGCTGTCGCTGGACGGGCGCCTGCTGCGCAGCGTCGAGCTGGTGGGTTTCAAGGACCCCGAGGCGGTCGAGTACATCGAACCCAACGTCTACGTGATCGCCGACGAGCGCCGCCAGCAACTGGTGCGCGTGCAACTGGACGAGGACACCCGCTCGGTCGACGCGAGCTCGGCGCAGAAGCTCTCCTTGGGGATCGGCACAAACGGCAACAAAGGCTTTGAGGGGCTCGGCTACGATACCGCGGGCAAGCGTCTGTTCGTCGCCAAGGAGCGCGATCCGGTGCGGATCTACGAGGTCCGCGGGTTCCCCTACGGCACGTCGCCGGAGTCGATCTCGGTGCACGTACTGGAGGATCGCAAGCGCGATGCCAGGCTGTTCGTGCGCGACCTTTCCAGTCTCGAGTACGACCGCCAGAGCGGCCATCTGCTGGTGCTCTCCGACGAGTCGCGGATGATCCTGGAGCTGGACGTGGAGGGCCGGCCGATCAGCAGCCTGTCGCTGCGCGCCGGGCAGAACGGCCTGGTGAAAAGCGTCCCGCAGGCCGAGGGTCTGGCGATGGACGACGAGGGCGCGTTGTACGTGGTCAGCGAGCCGAACCTCTTCTACAAGTTCGAGAAACCCGCCAGGTGAACGCCACGCCGTTGCGGCGTGGCGTCTTGCGTCAGAACTGCAGGCTGACCCCCAGCGAGTAGCCGGTCTGACTGCCTTCGCTGTGGCCGAAGCGGCTGTTCGCTTCGGCGAACACAGCGAACATCGGGTTGATCAGCAGGCGGCTGCCCAGTTGGGCGCGGCCGAAGCGGGTGTCCACGCTGCCGAGTTCGGCGACCCGCACCTGGCGATCGCCACGGCTGACCAGGTCGATGTCTTCGAGGCGACCGTCACCCAGTTCCTTGACCAGTGCCACGCTGCCGTAGGGCTGCAACTGCATGCCGTTGCCCAGCGCCAGGTTGCCGCGCAGGCGCCAGCCGAGGCTGGCTTCCAGCGAGTCGAAGGTCTGATCCTCGTAGCCGAGGGCGGTGCGCAGGTCTTCGCGTTCGTTGAAGCTGTCGATGCGGTAGTGGCTGTAGTCCAGGCCGGCGAAGGGGCCGCTGCGCAGTTCGCCGAAGCTGAAGTCGTAGCCGCCTTCGACGCGGGCGCTCCAGAACAGCGCGCTGGTGTCGCCGCTGAGTTCCTGGTCGAGGAGCACCGGGCCGCCTTCGCTCTGGATCTGCAGGTGGCGATCACTGTCGAAGCTGGCGTGACCCAGGCTGAGGTCGCCGGCCAGCCAGGCCGGGCCGCCGTCGTTGAACAGGGCGTAGACACCGGCCAGCCAGGTGTCGTTGTCCAGCTTGCCGCGATGCTCCAGCTCGTCGCGACCGTTCTGGTAGCTCAGGCTGGCGCCCAGGGTGAGGCTGTCGCTGAGCTGATAGTCGCCCAGCATGTACAGGCCGAAGCGACGGGCCTCCGGGTTCGGAGCCTTGTCGAAGCCCTGGTCGGGGGAGATTTCGCCGTCGGCACCGATCTCGCCGTCGAAGCTGCCGGTTTCGCGGCTCATGCTCTGCAGCGTCAGCCAGCGTCGTTCGTGCAGGCGGCTGAGGGTCTGGTGCTGGCGCTGCAGGTTGTCCTGCATGTTGCGCGCGACGGCGCCGCCGGACGCGGTGGAGGCCAGCAGGTCGGCGTTGGTCAGCTCCAGCACCAGGCGGCTGAGCAGGCGCGAGTAGTCGCGCAGGCGCTGCTCGATGCGCTCGGCGCCGAAGGCGTCGGTCAGCACGTCCTCGTTGTCCAGTGTCGGGTTGTGCCAGGTCGCGCCACCGGGAATCGCCGGGTTGGTGGTCTGCTCGTAGCCGTCCAGGTCGCCGATGTCCCAGTTGGTCGCCTCGACGTAGAGGATCGGCACGCCGAGGTCCTCGAAGGATTCGCCGTCGCTGCAGCAGCCCGTGCCAATTGGATATTCGTCGTTGAGACCGGGGTTGCTGTGCAGCTCGATGTTCAGCTCCTTCGCGATGCGAAAGGTCTGTTCGCGCCAGGCGGCCAACGCGGGGTTCTCCGCGCTGTTGATGCCGGCGTGGGCGTACATCATGTCGCCGGTGATCAGGCTGTCGAGGTTGATCATGCCGAGCATGTTGGCGCGCTGGGTGGCGTCCAGCGAGGCGACGTAGGCGGCGGAGCCGCGCAGGCCTTCTTCCTCGGCGCCGAAGCCGACGATCTGCACGCCGTTCTCCATCTTCAGGCCGCCGAGGTTGCGCGCGATCTCGGTGAGTACCGCGGCACCGGAGCCATTGTCGTCCAGGCCTTGCAGGGTGGGCCTGCCATAGTAGGTATCGAAGTGGGCGCCGATGACCACATAACGGTCGGTGGTGCCGGCGGCGGAGGCGATGACGTTCTGCGACGCGCGGGTGCCGTTGGACCAGGTGAAATTCTGCCGGCTCAGGGTGTAGCTGTTGCCCATCTGCGCCGCCATCCAGTCCGCGGCGCCGGCGAAGTTGGCGGTCCCCCGATAGCGACCCGGATAGTCGTTGATCAGGGTGTCGAGTGTAGTGGCGGCATGCTCGCCGTACTCGTATGCGCCTGCCCAGTTGGGCAGCAGTGCACTGGCCAGGGCCAGGCTCAGAATCGAAAGCTTTGACACGAGACGCTCCTGCGGTTTGTTTTTTGGCGTGGAGCCGTTTGCAGGATGTGCGCCTTAACCTGGCACGAACGTCAGGTTGGCGCCTGACTGTATGGATGAGTCGCCTTTGTACACGCTTGTATCAGGCGATTTACATTTGGCTTTCAGGCCCGTTCCAGAGCCATAAAAAAAGCGCACCGGGCAGGTGCGCTTCGCCTGGCGGCAGAAACGGCCGGGCGGCCGCCCTCAGCGGGTCAGCGTCTGCACGCCGTCGGCGGTGCCGAGCAACAGCAGGTCGGCGGGGCGCGCGGCGAACAGGCCGTTGGTGACCACGCCGACGATGTTGTTGAGGTCTTCCTCGAGCGCCATCGGACTGTCGATGCGCAGGTTGTGCACGTCGAGGATGATGTTGCCGTTGTCGGTCAGCACGCCCTCGCGGTACACCGGATCGCCGCCGAGTTTGACGATCTGCCGGGCGACGTGGCTGCGCGCCATGGGGATCACCTCCACGGGCAGCGGGAAGCCGCCGAGCAGCGGCACGCGTTTGCTGCCATCGGCGATGCAGATGAAGGTGCGCGCCACCGCGGCGACGATCTTCTCGCGGGTCAGCGCGGCGCCACCGCCCTTGATCAGCTCCAGGCGGTCGTTGGCTTCGTCGGCGCCGTCGACGTAGAACTCAAGGTCGCTGACCGTGTTCAGCTCGTAGACCGGAATCCCGTGGCCCTTGAGGCGCGCGGCGGTGGCTTCGGAGCTGGCCACGGCGCCGTCGAACTCCATCTTGTGCCGGGCCAGCGCGTCGATGAAGCAGTTGGCGGTGGAGCCGGTGCCGACGCCGACGATGCTCTTGGCGTCGAGTTTGGGGAGAATGAAGTCGACCGCGGCCTGTGCCACCGCCTGCTTGAGTTGGTCCTGGGTCATGTCCGTTTCCGCGCCGCTGGGGCTTTCAAAAGACACCATTATAGCCGTGCGAACCGCCAAAACCGCGCATTCGTTGTGGTCCGTGGCGGAACGGCTGGAGTAGACTTCCGGGTCCCCGAAGTGCCCGCCAGTGAAGCCGTGATGCTCGAACAGTACGTCAAGAAGATCCTCAGCTCGCGCGTCTACGACGTCGCCGTGGAAACCCCGCTGCAGCCCGCCAGGCAGCTCAGTGAGCGCCTGGGCAACCAGATTCTGCTCAAGCGTGAAGACCTGCAGCCGGTGTATTCCTTCAAGGTGCGGGGTGCCTACAACAAGCTGGCGCAGCTGTCCGCCGAGGAACTGGCGCGCGGCGTGGTCACCGCCTCGGCCGGCAACCACGCGCAGGGCCTGGCGCTGGCTGCCCGCGAGCTGGGCATCGAGGCGACCATCGTCATGCCGCGCACCACGCCCGAGCTGAAGGTGCAGGGCGTGCGCGCCCGCGGCGGCAAGGTGGTGCTGCACGGCGACGCGTTCCCCGAGGCGCTGGCGCATTCGCTGAAACTGGTCGAGGAAAAGGGCTACGTCTACATCCACCCGTACGACGACCCGCACGTGATCGCCGGTCAGGGCACCGTGGCGATGGAAATCCTCCGCCAGTACCAGGGCCCGCTGGATGCCGTGTTCGTTCCGGTCGGCGGCGGCGGCCTGATTTCCGGGATCGCCGCCTACATCAAGTACCTGCGCCCGCAGACCAAGGTCATCGGCGTCGAGCCGGACGACTCCAATTGCCTGCAGCAGGCGCTGGCCGCCGGCGAGCGCGTCGTGCTGCCGCAGGTCGGACTGTTCGCCGACGGTGTCGCCGTGGCGCAGATCGGCCTGCACAACTTCGAGATTTGCCGGCATTACGTCGACGAAGTGATCACCGTCAGCACCGACGAAATCTGCGCGGCGATCAAGGATATCTACGACGACACCCGCTCGATCACCGAGCCTGCCGGCGCGCTGGGCGTGGCCGGGATCAAGAAGTACGTCGAGCGCGACGGCGTGCGCGGGCAGACACTGGTGGCGATCGACTCCGGCGCCAACGTCAACTTCGACCGCCTGCGCCACGTCGCCGAGCGCGCGGAGCTGGGCGAGAAGCGCGAGGCGATCATCGCCGTGACCATCCCCGAGCAGCCCGGCAGCTTCAAGGCCTTCTGCGAGGCGATCGGCAAGCGCCAGATCACCGAATTCAACTACCGCTACCACAGCGCGCGCGAGGCGCAGATATTCGTCGGCGTGCAGACCCACCCGGAGAACGACCCGCGCGCGGCGCTGGTGGAAAACCTCCGTGGCCAGGGCTTCCCGGTGCTCGACCTGACCGACAACGAGCTGGCCAAGCTGCATATCCGCCACATGGTCGGCGGCCACAGCGCGCAGGTCGACGACGAGATGGTGCTGCGCTTCGAGTTCCCCGAGCGGCCGGGCGCGCTGTTCAACTTCCTCAACAAGCTCGGCGGGCGCTGGAACATCTCGATGTTCCATTACCGCAACCATGGCGCCGCCGACGGTCGCGTACTGGCCGCGCTGCAGGTGCCGCCGGAGGAGCGTCACCAGGTGCCGGCCGCTCTGGAAGCCATCGGCTATCCCTACTGGGACGAGACCGAGAACCCCGCCTACAAACTGTTCCTCGGCTGACCGATGCGCATCCTGTTGGTGGGCGCGGGCGGTTTCATCGGCCGTCACCTGCTGACGGCCCTGCAGGCGGGCGGCCATGAAGTGGTCGCCACCTCGCGCTCGGGCAGGGGCGCCGAGCTGCCGGGCGTAATCTGGCGCGCGCTGGACCTCGCCACGCTGGCGGACGACCCCACGGCGTTCGGCTGGCCGGAGCAGGTCGAGCTGCTGATCAACGCCGCCGGGCTGCTCGATACCGACGCCGAACACCTCGACCGCGTGCAGCACCGCGGTACCCGCGCGCTCTTCGATCTCGCCGCGCAATGGCCGGTGAAGGTCATCCACATTTCTGCATTGGGCGCCGGCAGCCAGCGCGACGTGCCCTTTCTGGCGAGCAAGGCCATCGCCGACGACCACCTGCTCGAACTCGGCGTGCCGGCCGTGGTGCTGCGCCCGTCGTTGGTACTCGGCCAGGGCAGCGCCAGCAGCGCCTGGCTCGGGCGCCTGTCGGTGTGGCCGCTGGCGCCGCTGCTGGATACCCGCGCGCAGCTGCAGCCGTTGCACATCGACGATCTGGTAGGCGCCGTGCTGGCGCTGCTGCGGCACTGGCCGGAGGAATCCTGCGTGCTGCCGGTGGTGGGCGGCGAGCCGATGACCCAGGCCGAGATCGTCCAGTTGCTGCGTCGCCAGCAGGGCCGCGGGCGCGCGCTGACCTTCGCGCTGCCGGGCTGGCTGGCGGCGATCGGCGCCTTCCTCGGCGACACCTTCGGCTGGCGCGCGCTGAATTCGCAGACGCGCACGCTGGCGCGGCGCGACAACATCGCCTCCGGCGAGCCGCTGCAGGATGCCTGCGGCTACCGCGTGGCGCCCTTGCGCGCGCGCCTGCACGAGTGGCCGGACGCCCGCAGCACCGCCAGCGATGCCCTGCGCCCGTTGCTGCTGGCGACCCTGCTGCTGGTCTGGCTGGGCACCGCCTACGTCTGCCTCGGGCCGGGCTTCAACTGGGGCCTGAGCATCCTCGCCGAGGCCGGCGTGCGCGGCGAGGGCGCGGCCTGGGTGGTTCGCGTCGGTGCCGTCTGCGACGCGCTGCTCGGCCTCGGCCTGCTCAGCCGCCGCTGGCGCAAGCCGGCCCTGCGCGCGCAGCTGGCGCTGATGCTCGGCTACAGCCTGATCCTCACGGCGATCCTGCCGTACTACTGGTTCGATCCATTCGCCGCGCTGGGCAAGAATCTGGTCCTGATGGTCGCCACGCTCTGGCTGTTGTGGACCGAGGCTGGAGCTGGACAAATGCGCCGATGAGCTTCTACCTGACCCTCAAGACGCTGCACATCCTCTCGTCCACGGTCCTCTTCGGCACCGGCCTGGGTTCGGCCTACTACAGCCTGCGCGCCTGGCTCAGCGGCCGCGTCGAGGTGATCGCGGTGACCTTCCGCCACCTGGTCTTCGCCGACTGGGTGTTCACCGCCACCGCGGCGGTGTTCCAGCCGCTTTCCGGGCTGGGTCTGGCGCACCTGGCCGGCTTCGATATCACCCAGCCGTGGCTGCTCTGGAGCCTGGGGCTCTACGTGTTCGCCGGCGCCTGCTGGCTTCCGGTGGTCTGGCTGCAGATCCGCATCCATCGCCTCGCCGAGGACGCGCTGCGCGACGGCACGCCCATCGCGCCGGTCGCCGCGCGCTACATGCGCCTGTGGTTCATCCTCGGCTGGCCGGCGTTCGCGGCTTTTCTGATCATCTTCCATCTCATGGTGAACAAGGGCTTTTGATGACGCAGGCAGCCAGAAAAGCCCCCTCCGCCGTCGTCGTCGTGGCGCTGGTGACCGCCCTCTGTCTGACCGGCGACTCGATGCTCTATATCGCCCTGCCGATCTACTGGCGCGAGGCGGGGCTGGATTCGCTCTGGCAGGTCGGCGTGCTGCTGTCGGTGAACCGGCTGGTGCGCCTGCCGTTCAACCCGCTGATCGGCGCGCTGTACCGGCGCATCTCGCTGAAGACCGGGCTGCTGCTGGCGGTTGTTCTCGGCGTCATCACCACGCTCGGCTACGCGCTGGCCAGCAGCTTCGTCGCCTGGCTGGCTCTGCGGGCGCTGTGGGGCGTGGCCTGGTCGTTTTTCCGCATCGGCGGCATGTCGACGGTGGTCTACAGCGCGGCCGAGGGCGGTCGCGGGCGGGCGATGGGGCTGTACAACGGACTGTACCGGCTCGGCAGCCTCGGCGGCATGCTGATCGGCGGGTTGCTGGTGCCGCGCTACGGATTGCCGGCGCTGGCCGCCGGTTTCGGCATCGCCTCGCTGCTCGGCATCCCGCTGTTGCTGATGGGCTTCCGGCTGCCGCCGGGCCACGAGCAGGCGGCGTCCGCTGCCGCGGTGGTGACGCAGGGCGAGCCGCTGCTCGGACGCTTCTGGAACCGCGTGGTACTCAGTGGCTTCTGCATCGCGCTGCTGATACAGGGCGTGCTTGCCGCGACGCTCAGCGCCCTGATCGAGCATTACTACGGCGCCCGCATCGACCTGTTCGGCCTGTTGCTCAGCGTCACCGCGCTGTCCGGGCTGCTGCAGGCGGCGCGCTGGAGCTGGGAAACCTGGCTGGGTGGCCGCATCGGTCACTGGAGCGATGGCGCGCGCGGCCGCCTGCCGCTGCTGATCGGCACGCTGGTGCTGGGCGCGCTGGGGTTCGCCGGGCTCGGCAGCGGCTTGCCGATGGGCCTGTGGCTGCCGACCTGCCTGCTGGTGATGCTGCTGTGCACCGCGCTGACCACGCTCAACGATGCGCTGGCGGCGGATGCCGCCCGGCGCGGCGACGTGGTGCGGGCGATGACGCGCTACTCCGTGGCCCAGGATCTGGGCGCCGCGCTGGGGCCGGTGCTGGCGTTCCTGCTGGTGGCGCTGCCCGGCGGTTTCATCTGGCTGTACGGCGGCGGCGGGCTGATGCTCGCCGTGCTGGCCGGATTGTGGTGGCGCAACCGGGGCGCGGCGCCGCTTAGCGCAGCGTGATGACCGGCCAGCCGCGGCGCTCGGCCTCTGCGCGCAGGGTCGGGTCGGGGTCGACGGCGACCGGGCGGGTGACCTGTTCGAGCAGCGGCAGGTCGTTCATCGAGTCGCTGTAGAAGGCGCTGTCGGAGAGATCCAGGCCGTTCTCCGCGAGCCAGCGGTTCAGCCGCGTGACCTTGCCTTCCTTGAAGCAGGGCACGTCGGTGGTGCGCCCGGTGTAGCGCCCGTCGGCCATCTCGCACTCGGTGGCGAGCAGCGTCTCCACGCCCAGGCGCGCGGCGATGGGCTGGGTGACGAAGCGGTTGGTGGCGGTGATGATCAGCAGCTTGTCGCCGGCCGCGCGGTGCTCGGCGAGCAGCGCTTCGCCCCTGGGCAGGATGATCGGCTCGATGCATTCCTTCATGAACTCCAGGTGCCAGTCGGCCAGTTGCCGCATCTCGCTGCGGCCAAGGATTTCCAGGCTGAAGTTGAGGTACGCCTGGATGTCCAGCTTGCCGGCCAGGTAGTCCTGGTAGAAGGCGTCGTTGCGCGCCTTGTAGGCGACGCCGTCGAGGATGCCGCGGGCGCACAGCCAGTCGCCCCAGGCGTGGTCGCTGTCGCCGCCCAGGAGGGTGTTGTCGAGATCGAATAGGGCCAGGCGCACGGTGAACCTCTCTTGGCGAAAAGCCCGCAGCATAGCGAAAAAGCCCCGCGCGCTGCAGGTACGCCGGCATTTGCGGCATGCCGCGACGGCGATTTCGGCCAATCTCCGCGCGCAGGCGCCAGCCGCCTTTCGGCCGCGTGCCCTTTTATGGAACAATGCCGAAACATGCGTTTACGAGGTTGTTCGCCGTGATCGATCCTGATGGTTTCCGCCCCAATGTCGGCATCATCCTGACCAATGATGTCGGGCAGGTGCTCTGGGCGCGTCGCATCAATCAGGATTCCTGGCAGTTCCCTCAAGGCGGTATCAACGACCGCGAAACCCCCGAAGAAGCGCTTTTTCGCGAGTTGACCGAGGAAGTCGGTCTCGAGGAGCAGGATGTGCGCATCCTCGCCTGCACCCGCGGCTGGTTGCGCTACCGCCTGCCCCAGCGCCTGGTGCGCACCAACAGCCAGCCGCTGTGCATCGGCCAGAAACAGAAATGGTTCCTCCTGCGCCTGACCGGCTCGGAGGAGCGGGTGCGCATGGACCTGACCGGCAAGCCAGAGTTCGACGGCTGGCGCTGGGTCAGTTACTGGTATCCGCTGGGCCAGGTGGTGACCTTCAAGCGCGAGGTTTACCGCCGGGCCCTGAAAGAACTCGCCCCACGCCTGCTGGCGCGGGACTGACCACCGACCTAGAGCCGAGCCATGCTCAACGTGCTGCGTAAGATCGTCCAGGAAGTGAATGCCGCCAAGGACCTCAAGGCGGCGTTGGGCATCATCGTGTTGCGGGTCAAGGAGGCCATGGGCAGCCACGTTTGCTCGGTCTACCTGCTCGATCCGGACACCAACCGCTTCGTGCTGATGGCTACCGAGGGCCTCAACAAGCGCTCCATCGGCAAGGTCAGCATGGCGCCGAACGAAGGCCTGGTCGGCCTGGTCGGCACCCGCGAAGAACCGCTCAACCTGGAAAACGCCTCCGATCACCCGCGCTACCGCTACTTCGCCGAGACCGGCGAGGAGCGCTACGCCTCCTTCCTCGGCGCGCCGATCATCCACCACCGCCGGGTGATGGGCGTTCTGGTGATCCAGCAGAAGGAAAACCGCCAGTTCGACGAGGGCGAGGAAGCCTTCCTGGTGACCATGAGCGCGCAGCTCGCCGGCGTCATCGCCCACGCCGAGGCCACCGGTTCGATCCGCGGCCTGGGCCGCCAGGGCAAGGGCATCCAGGAGGCGCGCTTCGTCGGCGTGCCCGGCGCGCCCGGCGCGGCGGTCGGTACCGCGGTGGTGGTGCTGCCGCCGGCGGACCTCGAAGTGGTGCCGGACAAACCGATCAAGGACATCGAGGCCGAGGTCGAGCGCTTCAAGGCGGCGCTCGAGGGCGTGCGCCAGGACATGCGCGAGCTCTCCAGCAAGCTCGCCAGCCAGCTGCGCAAGGAAGAGCGCGCGCTGTTCGACGTCTACCTGATGATGCTCGACGACGCCTCCATCGGCCTGGAAGTGAAGCGCGTGATTCGCACCGGCCAGTGGGCCCAGGGCGCGCTGCGCCAGGTGGTGATGGAGCATGTCAAGCGCTTCGAGCTGATGGACGATCACTACCTGCGCGAGCGCGCCTCCGACGTGCGCGACATCGGCCGCCGCCTGCTCGCCTACCTGCAGGAAGAGCGCAAGCAGAACCTGGTCTACGACGACAACACCATCCTGGTCAGCGAGGAATTGTCGCCGGCGATGCTCGGCGAAGTGCCGCAGGGCAAGCTGGTCGGCCTGGTCTCGGTGCAGGGCTCGGGCAACTCCCACGTGGCGATCCTCGCCCGCGCCATGGGCATTCCCACGGTGATGGGCGTGGTCGACCTGCCGTACTCCAAGGTCGACGGCATCCAGCTGATCGTCGACGGCTACCACGGCGAGGTCTTCACCAACCCCAGCGAAATCCTCCGCCGGCAGTACGCCGAGGTGGTCGAGGAGGAGCGCCAGCTGACCCAGGGCCTGGACGCGCTGCGCGCGCTGCCGTGCGAGACGCTGGACGGTCATCGCATGCCGCTGTGGGTCAACACCGGCCTGCTCGCCGACGTGGTGCGCGCGCAGGAGCGCGGCGCCGAGGGCGTCGGCCTGTACCGCAGCGAAGTGCCGTTCATGAACGGCCAGCGCTTCCCCAGCGAGAAGGAACAGCTGGCGATCTACCGCGAGCAGCTCGCCGCCTTTCACCCGCTGCCGGTGACCATGCGTACCCTGGACATCGGCGGCGACAAGGCGCTGTCGTATTTCCCGATCAAGGAAAGCAACCCGTTCCTCGGCTGGCGCGGCATCCGCGTCACCCTCGATCACCCGGAAATCTTCTTGGTTCAGGCGCGCGCCATGCTCAAGGCCAGCGAGGGGCTGAACAACCTGCGCATCCTGCTGCCGATGATTTCCGGCATCCACGAACTGGAAGAGGCGCTGCACCTGATCCACCGCGCCTGGGGCGAGGTGCGCGACGAGGGCACCGACGTGCCGCTGCCGCCGGTGGGCGTGATGATCGAGATCCCCGCGGCGGTCTACCAGACCCGCGATCTGGCGCGGCAGGTGGACTTCCTTTCGGTCGGCTCCAACGACCTGACCCAGTACCTGCTGGCGGTGGACCGCAACAACCCGCGGGTCGCCGACCTCTACGACTACCTGCACCCCGCGGTGCTGCAGGCGCTGCAGCACGTGGTCCGCGACGCGCATGCCGAGGGCAAGCCGGTGAGCATCTGCGGCGAGATGGCCGGCGATCCTTCCGCCGCCGTACTGCTGCTGGCGATGGGCTTCGACAGCCTGTCGATGAACGCCACCAACCTGCCCAAGGTGAAGTGGCTGCTGCGGCAGATAAGCCTGAGCAAGGCGAAGGAATTGCTGACGCAACTGATGACCATCGACAACCCGCAGGTCATCCACAGCACGCTGCATCTGGCGTTGCGCAACCTTGGCCTGGGCCGCGTGATCAACCCGGCGGCGAGCGTCCAGTCCTGAGTCGGCCGGCGCCTCGTCGCCGTTTCCCCGGTTCGTTGCTCCGGCGCCGATGCGAGTTGTTCGCAGCGGCACATGGCCGGTTGCCGAGTCTTGCTTTACAGTTCATGTCACGACTCGTCATGACGCGTACCCGATGAACTCCAAGACGCCCGCCCAACTGATTCCCCATTCGCCAGTGCCGCTGTACACCCAGCTCAAGGAATTGCTGCGCGCGCAGATTCTCGACGGGGTGTTCGCGCCGCATACGCGGATGTCCTCGGAAAGCGAACTGGGCGAGGCCTACGGGGTCAGCCGCATCACCGTGCGCCAGGCGCTGGGCGACCTGCAGAAGGAAGGGCTGATCTTCAAGATCCACGGCAAGGGCACGTTCGTCGCCAAGCCCAAGGCGGTGCAGAACGTCAGCACCTTGCAGGGCCTTTCGGAAGCGATGTCGGCGTCCGGCCACGAGGTGCTCAACCGCATGCTCAGCCAGCGCTTCGTGCCGGCCGGGCGGCTGGTGGCGGAGCGCCTGGGGATGGCGGAGGGCACCACGGTCTGCGAGATCAAGCGGGTACGGCTGATCAACCGCGAGCCGGTGTCGCTGGAGGTCACTTACCTGAGCCAGACGCTCGGCGAGCGCCTGCAGAAAGCCGACCTGGTGACCCGTGACATCTTCCTGATCCTGGAAAACGATTGCGGCGTGCCGCTGGGCCACGCCGACCTGGCCATCGACGCGATCCTCGCCGACGCCGAGCTGGCCAAGGCGCTGCAGGTGTCGGTGGATGCGCCGATCATGCGCATCGAACGCCTTACCCATGCCGCCGATGGCACGCCACTGGATTTCGAGTTCCTCTACTACCGCGGCGATGCGTTCCAGTACCGCCTGCGCGTCGACCGCTAGTTTCCTTGCACAGTCCCCGAGACCGTCCATGGACGGTCTCTTCGTTTCTGCCGCCGGCCGGCGCCGGCACTTGTCCTACTTGTCGCATCGATCCGCGCGCGGCCTGCGCCTCGCTGGAACCCGGCCGCTCCGCTCGCACCAGCGGAGGGCGCAACGGCGTGCCGCAACGGCCCGGAGGCCTGAGCCTCCCTCCATCAAATAATCCTTGAGAAACAAGCGGCTATGACCCTGCTGCAACCAAGTGGCACGGCCAATGCACCCGTATTTGAAGCCGTTATGGCTTGTTAGTACAAGTTGCCCGGACTACAGGTGCACAACCATGAACAACCGTAAAAGCCTGATCGTGTCATGCGTGTTCGCGTCACTGTCGATGCTGGGCAACCCAGCGTTCGCCGAAACCATCCGTATCGGCATCGGCCACCAGAGCATGGTGACCAATACGGTCTCCGGCGGCGTGGTCCTGGAGAAGCTCAAGCTGATCGAGAAATACCTGCCCAAGGACGGCAAGTACGCGGATGCCGGCTACAAGATCGATTTCAAGGACTACGATTCCGGCCCGCCGATCACCAACCAGATGCTCGCCGGCAAGCTCGATTTCGGCGTGATGGGCGATTACCCGCTGATCGTCAACGGCGCCAAGTTCCAGGAAACCGGCAAGCTGCAGACGCGCCTGGTCGGTATCACCGGCTACAACCTCCGCGGCACCGGCAACGGCATCGTGGTGCCGACCGGCTCTTCGGCGCAGAGCCTCGCGGATCTCGCCGGCAAGTCGATTTCCACGCCGGTGGGCAGCGCCGCCTGGGGCATGACGCTGAAAGCCCTGCGTGACGCCAAGCTGTTCGACCAGGTGACGATCATCAACCAGGCGCCGCCGGTGGGCGCGGCGAACATCGCCGCGGGCAAGATCGACGCGCATGCCGACTTCTGCCCGTGGTCGGAAATCATGGAGTTCCGCGGTACCGGACGGAAGATCTTCGACGGCAGCGAGGCGGGCATTCCCACCTTCCACGGCATCGTCGTGCGCGAGGACTACGCGAAGGAATACCCGGAAGTGGTCGAGGCGGTGCTGCGGGCCACGCTGGAGGCGCAGCGGTGGATCCAGGCCGATCCGGTGCGCGCGGCGACCCAGGTGGCCGAATGGACCGGCGTCGACAAGGAGGTGCTCTATCTCTACTTCAGCGCGGGCGGCATCACCACGATGGACGCCAGCATCAAGCCGGCCTGGGTCGAGGCGCTGAAGTACGACCACGCGCTGCTGCAGAAGGAGAAGCAGATTCCCGACCTCGACTTCGCCCAGTGGATCGACGACAGCTACCTGAAGAAGGCCTACGCCGCCGCTGGCCAGGATTACCCGGCGGCGCTGCAGGCGATGGTCGAGCCGATCCCCGGCAACCCGGCGCTCAAGCCGGCGGAAATCTGGTTCGCCGACGCCGGCGTAGTCGGTTACGACAGCGTCGCAGCGATGCTCGAGGCCTATAAGCAGGCCGGCGCGGCGGGCAAGAAGGTCAACGCCAGCTATGTCTACGACAAGCCGAGCGGGATCAAGCTGTTCGGCAAGTCGGCCTACCTGGTGCAGGACGCTTCCGGCGCGGTCGTCGCCTTTCGCAAGAAGGTCGATTCCGAACAGTACGTCGCCCAGTCCGGAGGCAAGCCTCTGACGCTGGCCGCCTTCGCCGACGCCAAGGTGGCCGCCGCCGACTGAATCCGCAGCGGACGAGCGGGACGCCAGATCCCGCCGCCGACCCGCAATGCCTTGTACGCGGCTCGCAGAGCCCGTGCCCCGTGTAGCCGCGAGGTGTGTGATGAGTGTGAAACCCAGTCCCGTCTTCAAGCCGGTGGAGGCGCCGAGTGTTCCCGTTCACGAGGTGCCGCCGGCCGCTGTGCTGCCGGTCGCCAGCGCCCCGCAACGCAAGGTGCCGTTGCGGGTCCGGCGTTACCTGGTGCGCAGCCTGGCGCTGCTGGTGGCGCTGCTGCTCTGGCAGTTGGCGTCGAGCACCGGCTTCGAGCTGTTCGTCAAGTTCGACAACGTGCCGACCCCGGTCGCGGTCTGGCAGGCGCTGCTGGTGGAACTGTCCAGCGGCGAGTTCTACCTGCACATCCTGCATAGCCTGCAGCGTATCGGCATTGCCTTCGCCCTGGCGGCGGTGCTCGGCGTTTCCCTCGGCATCGCCATGGGCCGTTCGCCGCTGGCCGAGGACATCATCCTGCCGTACATCGAGCTGCTCCGGCCGATTCCGGCGGTGGCGTGGATTCCGCTGGCGATCCTGATGATGCCCAGCGAGGAGTCGAGCATCATCTTCATCACCTTCCTCGGCGCGTTGTTCCCGGTGGTGCTGAACACCTGCCAGGGCGTCGAGCAGAGTTCCAAGCTGCTGGTGCGCGCCGCGCGCAGCCTCGGCGCCAGTCGCACGGCGATCCTCTGGCATGTGGTGATTCCCGGCGCCATGCCGAGCATCGTCACCGGCCTGGCGGTGGGCATGGGCGTCGCCTGGTTCTCGCTGCTGGCGGGGGAAATCATCAGCGGGCAGTACGGCATCGGCTACTTCACCTGGGCCTCCTACACCCTCATCGAGTACCCCAAGATCATCATCGGCATGCTCGCCATCGGCGGCCTCGGCACGCTCTGCACGCTGCTCGTGCGGCTTGCCTGTTCGCCGCTGCTGCGCTGGCAGAAGCGCGGAGGGCACTGAGTGGACGCACCTTCGGCAAGCCCCGCCCCGTCGCCCGTGGAGGATCAGGACATGAACAGCGCCACCCAGCTCAACCGTCTCGCCGTGCTCGACCACAGTCGCTTGGCGCGCAGCCAGGAAGGCAGCAGTCGCAAGGGCCACATCAGCGTTCGCAACGTGCAGGTGGAGTTCGGCAGCGATGCCGGGCGCCGCGTGGCGGTGCAGGACGCCAACCTGGAGATTCGCCCAGGCGAGTTCGTCTGCCTGCTGGGACCGTCCGGCTGCGGCAAGTCGACCCTGCTCAATGCGGTCGCCGGCTTCGTCGAACCCTGCGCTGGCGAGTTGCGCGTCGACGGCCAGCGGGTGAAGGGCCCCGGGCCCGAGCGCGGCATGGTGTTCCAGCAGCATTCTCTGTTCCCCTGGAAGACGGTCAAGGAGAACGTCGCCTTCGGGCCGCTGATGGCGGGTGTCGGCAAGTTCGAGGCGGATCAGGTGGGGCGCACCTTCCTCGGGCTGGTCGGCCTCTCGGCCTACGAGGATGCCTTTCCCGAGACCCTGTCCGGCGGCATGCAGCAGCGCGTCGGCATCGCCCGCGCGCTGGCCAACTATCCCAGCGTGCTGCTGATGGACGAGCCGTTCGGCGCGCTGGACGCGCAGACGCGGATCATGATGCAGGAGAACCTGCTGGATATCTGGCGGGAGTTCCATAACACCGTGCTGTTCGTCACCCACGACATCGACGAGGCGGTGTTCCTCTCCGACCGCATCGTGGTGATGAGCGCGAGTCCGGGGCGGATCATCGCGGACATCCCGGTCAGGCTGCCGCGACCGCGCAGCCAGGACCTGCTCACCGAGCCGGCATTCATCGCGCTGAAGCGTGAATGCCTGGCGCTGATCCGCCAGGAAACCCTGCGCGCCTTCGAGCAACAGAACGCCAGCCGCTGAATTTCCGCGGGCGCCTGACGGTGCTGGCGACGGCCGGTTCATCGAGGGCGGATCGGACATTGACAATCCATTCGCTAGTTTATAACTTGTCATAACAAGTAGGGAGGAGCCGATATGAACCTTGCCGTAGCGACCCTCAACCCGAGTGATTCGCCGCAGCCGTTGTATGCGCAGATTCGCGATCAACTGCGCCGGCAGATTCTCGAGGGCGGTTACGCCACGCATCAGCAACTGCCCTCGGAAAAGAGCCTGATGGGCGCCTTCGGCGTCAGCCGCATCACCGTTCGCCAGGCGCTCAGCGACCTGCACAGCGAAGGCCTGGTGTTCAGCGCCCAGGGCAAAGGCACCTACGTCAGCCGGCCGAAGGCGGTGCAGAACATCCAGCGCCTGCAGGGCTTCGGCGAAGCGATGGCGGCGCAGGGCTACGCGGCGAGTGCGCGCCTGCTCGGCTTCCAGGAACGCCGGCCGCCGCGCGCGGTGAGCGAAGCGCTGGGCCTGGCCACGGGCGAGGAGGTGATCGAGGTGACCCGCGTGCGCTACCTCAACCAGCAGGCGGTGTGCGTCGAGAGCAGCTACTTCCCGCTCGTCATCGGTCGCCGGCTGTTCGGCCTCGACCTGTCCGGCGACATCTTCCCGCTGCTGGAGAACCGCCTCGGCATCGCGCTGGGCGCGGCGGACATCGGCCTGGAGTCGGTGCGTTGCGACGAAGCCGCGCAGCACCACCTGAACCTGGGCGCCGATGAGCCGATCCTGCGCGTCGAGCGCCTCACCCACGACCGCAATGGCCGACCGATCGATTTCGAATACCTCCGCTTTCGCGGCGATTCCTTCAAGTACCAGTTCCGCGTCGAGCGGAAATAGGAGGCAGCATGCAGATTCAAGACATCCCGGTGATCGACACCGACGTGCTGGTGATCGGTGGCGGCACGGCCGGCCCGATGGCCGCGGTGACCGTCAAGGAGCAGGACCCGAACCTCAGGGTGATCCTCCTGGAAAAGGCCAACGTGAAGCGCTCCGGGGCGATTTCCATGGGCATGGACGGGCTCAACAACGCCGTGGTGCCCGGCCACGCGACGCCCGAGCAGTACGTGCGCGAAATCACCATCGCCAACGACGGCATCGTCCACCAGCCGGCGATCATGGCCTACGCCCAGCGCTCGTTCCCGATGATCGAGAAGCTCGACTCCTGGGGCGTGCACTTCCAGAAGGACGAGACCGGCGACTACGACATGAAGAAGGTCCACCACCTCGGCACCTACGTGCTGCCGATGCCGGAGGGCCACAACGTCAAGAAGATCCTCTACCGCCGCCTGCGCCGGGTACGCGTGGAAATCGAGAACCGCTACCAGGCGACGCGCCTGCTGAAGGACGCCGAAGGCCGGATCGCCGGCATGGTCGGGGTGAACACCCGCACCGGCGAGCCGATCATCATCCGCGCCAAGGCGGTGATCATGGCCACCGGCGCCGCCGGACGCATCGGCCTGCCGACCTCGGGCTACCTGTTCGGCACCTACGAGAACCCGGCCAACTCCGGCGACGGCCATGCGATGGCCTATCACGTTGGGGCGGACCTGGCGAACCTCGAGTGCTTCCAGATCAACCCGTTGATCAAGGACTACAACGGCCCGGCCTGCGCCTACGTCACCGGTCCGCTCGGCGGCTACACGACGAACGCGGCGGGCGAGCGCTTCATCGAGTGCGACTACTGGTCCGGGCAGATGATGCTGGAGTTCTTCAAGGAGCTGGAATCGGGCAGCGGCCCGGTTTTCCTCAAGCTCGACCACCTCGCCGAGGAAACCATCCAGGAAATCGAGACGGTGCTGCACACCAACGAGCGCCCCAGCCGCGGGCGTTTCCATGACGGCCGGCAGACCAACTACCGGCAGAAGATGGTGGAGATGCACATCTCCGAGGTCGGCTTCTGCAGCGGGCATTCCGCCTCGGGCGTGTGGACCGACGAAACCGGCGCGACCACCGTGCCGGGCCTCTACGGCGCCGGCGACATGGCCTCGGTGGCGCACAGCTACATGCTCGGGGCGTTCGTCTACGGGCAGATCTGCGGCGAGAACGCGGCGGCCTTCGCCAGGGACCGCGCCGAACCGCAGCTGGACGAAGCCTACATCGCCGCCGAGCTGGCGCGGATTCGCGCACCGCTGGCGCGCACCGATGGCATCCCGCCCGAGCAGATGGAATACAAGGTCCGCCGCCTGGTGAACGACTACCTGCAGCCGCCCAAGGTCACCCGCAAGATGGAGATCGGCCTGGAGCGAATCCTCGCCGTGCGCGAGGACGTGGACAAGCTGGTTGCCCGCGACCCGCACGAGCTGCTGCGCGCGCTGGAGGTCCAGTCGATCATCGACTGCGCCGAGATGGCCGCCCGCGCCTCCCTGTACCGCACGGAATCGCGCTGGGGCCTCTATCACTACCGGGTCGACTTCCCCGAGCAGGACAACGCCGAGTGGTTCTACCACAGCCGCCTGTTCAAGGACGCCAACGGCAACATGGCCCACGGCAAGCGCCCGATCGCCGACTACGTGGTCGAGCTGGGCGAGGAAAAGGACGCCTACAACCGCTTGCGGGTCAAGAAAGCCGCCAACGGCTGACCATCCATGACGCGGGAACGGGCCGTGCCGTTCCCGCGCGACAGAACCATTGCCCGAGTGCGAGGAGAGTTTCATGCCATTGGCCAACCATACATCCAGCGTCCCGGTGATCGTCGACGAAGACAAGTGCATCGCCGACAAGGGCTGCCGCGTCTGCATCGAGGTCTGCCCCCTGGACGTCCTGTGGATCAACGAAGAGACCGGCAAGGCGCACATGAAGTACGACGAGTGCTGGTACTGCATGCCGTGCGAGGCCGACTGCCCGACGGACGCCGTGAAAGTGAACATTCCCTACCTGCTGAGCTGATCAGCGCAGCCGCGCATGCCGGAGAACCTTATGAAACAATATGACGATCCCGAACTGCAGCGCCTGGCCGGCGAGCTGGCCTCCGACGATCCGGAGATTCGCCGGGTCGCGGTGCTCGATCTGGTCGACAGCGGCGAACCCGAAGCGGCCGAGTTGCTGATTCTGGCGCTGAAGGACCCCGACCCAACGGTTCGTCAGGAGGCGGCAAAGGTGGTCGACGAGTTCGACGCGGCGGAGATCGCCGACGCGCTGCTCGCCGCGCTGGGTGACGACGACGAAGTGGTGCGCAACGCCGCGGCCCATGCACTCTCCGATCTCAAGGACCCGGCGGCCGCCACGCCGCTGCTCGCGGCACTCAGCGCGAGCAGCGCGCCGTTCGTGACCGCCGGCATCCTGCGGGCGCTTAAGGCCTTGCGCGACCCCCGTAGCCAGGGCCCGGCGCTGGAGTGCCTGGGCCATGCCGACCCGCAGGTGCGCCGCGAGGCGGTGGCGGTGCTCGGCTGGCTGCGCCAGTTGCAGAACCTGCCCGCGCTGATGGAGCGCGCCCACGCCGATGCCGACCCGGAGGTGCGTCGCGCCGCCGCCGGTGCGCTGGTGTATGCCGAAGCCGGGCAGGTCGGGCCGATGCTCATCCAGATCCTGCGCGACGAGCACTGGCAGGTGCGCATCGAGGCGGCGGTGAGCATCGGCAAGCTGAACTACCGGGACGGTGTTCCCGCCCTGGTCAAGGCGACCGAGGATGAGTTCTGGCAGGTGCGCGAGAAAGCCGTCGACAGCCTCGGCAAGCTGGCGGCCGTGCCGGCGATTCCCGCCATCGGCGCGTGCAGCCATGACCCAATGCCGAACCTGCGCAAGGCCGCCATCGGCGCGCTGGGCACGATTGCCCACGCGGACGGGCGGCCCTACGTGGAGGCGGCGATGGACGACGCCGACCCGGACGTTCGCAAACTGGCGCGCTGGGCCATGTCCAAGCTCGACGCCGCGGCCTGAACCCCGTCTCCCGCGGCGCACCCGGCGCCGCGTGGCTCGACCTTCCTGCTGGAGAAACACGCCATGACCTACGTGGTGACGGAAAACTGCATCCGCTGCAAATACACCGACTGCGTCGAAGTGTGCCCGGCGGACTGCTTTCACGAGGGGCCGAACTTCCTCGTGATCAACCCGGAAACCTGCATCGACTGTTCGCTGTGCGCGCCGGAGTGTCCGGCCGACGCGATCTTCGCCGACAACGCGCTGCCGACCGGGCAGGCGCATTTCCTCCAGCTCAACGTCGAACTGGCCGAGGTCTGGCCGGTGATCGCCGCCTCAAAGTCGCCGCTCGGCGAGGCCGAGGACTGGGTCGACCGTGGCGACAAGCTGCAGTACCTGGAGCGCTAGGCCGTGTCCGCATTCGCCCTGCGCCGTTGCCGGCGTGCGCTTCTGCTGCTGGTGCTCATCGGCGCCGCCACCCAGGGCAGCGCCCGCCCGCTGGATATCGACCCGGCGGTCCTGCGTCCGCCCGAAGTCGCCGCGCTGATCCTGCCCGACTGGCAGGCCCTGGCCCCCGTTCACTATGCGCGGCTGTAGCGCCGCGGGAGGAATACCCATGTCCGCACAGATCGCCGCGCCGCTGGAAGTGCGCCTCAACCGCCGCGAGCGCCACCTGCAACTGACCTGGCCGGACGGCGCGGTCAGCCGCTTGAGCTGCCTGATGCTGCGCCGCTGTTGCGCCTGCTCAAGCTGCACCCAGGCGCGCCGCGGCGAGCAGCTGCGCCTGCTGGATGCCGGTCTCGGCCTGGAGCGCGTCGAACTGTTCGGCGTCAGCGGCCTGCAACTGCACTTCAGCGACGGCCACTCGCGCGGCGTCTACCCGTGGCGCTACCTGCGCGAGCTGGGCGAGGGCGCCTGAGATCCGTCTCACCCGAAACGCCTCGTTTCATTCACCCAACCGCCTGCGGGCGATGCACTCCGGAGAGCCTGCATGGCAGCCATCGGTACCGAAAGCGTTCTCAGCGTCCATCACTGGAACGACTCCCTGTTCAGCTTCAAGACCACCCGCGACCCCGCGCTGCGCTTCGAGAACGGCCACTTCGTGATGATCGGCCTGGGCGTCGAAGGGCGCCCGCTGATGCGCGCCTACAGCATCGTCAGTGCCAATCACGACGAGCACCTGGAGTTCCTCAGCATCAAGGTGCCGGACGGCCCGCTGACCTCGCGCCTGCAGCACCTCAAGGAAGGCGATCCGATCTTCATCAGTCGCAAGCCGGTCGGCACCCTGGTGATGCACGACCTGCGCCCCGGCCGGAACCTGTTCCTGTTCGGCAGCGGCACCGGGTTGGCGCCGTTCATGAGCATCATCCGCGACCCCGAGGCCTACGAGCGTTTCGAGCGGATCGTGCTGGTGCACAGCGTGCGCACGATCAGCGAACTGGCCTACCACGACTACATCAGCCACGAATTGCCCGAGCACGAATTCCTCGGCGAGGAGGTCCGCGCCAAGCTGGTCTACTACCCGACGGTGACCCGCGAGGCGTTCCGCAACCAGGGCCGCATCACCACGCTGATCGACAACGGCAAGCTCTGCGACGACATCGGCTTGCCGCCGCTCAACCCGCAGAGCGACCGGGTGATGCTTTGCGGCAGCCCGGCGATGCTCGACGAGCTGACGCGGATGCTCGATGCGCGCGGTTTCGAGGCCTCGCTACAGCAGGGCGAACCGGGCGACTACGTGATCGAGCGGGCGTTCGTCGAGAAGTGAGCAGGGACGCTCACCCCGCGGGCAACTGCAGGCGGGTTTCGCCGAGGGCGCGGCCGCCTTCGCCGAAGCGGCGCTCGACGAGTTCGCGGCGGCCCTGGGCGTCGGCGATCAGCACCGTGCTGGCGCGGGTGCCGTAGGTCGCGCTGGCGATGAACGGGCTCGACAGCAGGCGCTCCATGGCGAGGCCGATGCCGGTGTCCGGCAGGGCCTCGTCGGACGCGGGCGCGGCGTCGTGCAGCAGCTGCAGCAGCATCGACGGGGTGGGCGCTTCCAGGCATTCGGCAAGGCCCGCGCGGGTTCGCTGCAGCTTCGGCCAGGGGGTGTCGAGGTCGGCGTTGGACAGGCCGTAGACGCCCGCCGGCAACCGCCCGATCCGCCCGGCGCGGGAGTTTAGGTGCCACAGCTGCGCGCCGTCGCCGAGCAGCAGGTTGAAGCCGGAGTAGTCGGCGATTCGCTCGCGCAGCCGTTCCAGATAGCGTTCGGCGTCCAGGCTGCCGCGCAGGAAATCCGCCACCAGCTCGCCGCGCGATCGGTCGCCCGGCGCCTGCTGCGGATCGCGGATGTTGGTCAGTGCGGCGAAGCGATTGGCCGGGCCGACGCCGAGCCAGGTGCCGCCGGCCTGCAGGTCGCGCCCGGCGAACACGCCTGGGCAATCCGCCCATTCGCCCAGGGCCTGGGTCGGGCGCCTGTAGAACTCGTCGCGGTTGGCGGCGACGATCAGCGGCAGTTCGTGGTCCGGCCGCCAGGCGAAAACGATCAGGCACATGGCGCACCGCTCCCGCTGCCGTGTCGACGGTAGAAAGCGTTCATCCGTTGTTCTCCTTGTTTCCCCCACTCTACGGAAAGCCCCGGGGCGCTGCCAACCTCGCCGGTGGAGTGGCGGCGGGGCTTCCGCTACCATGCCGGTTCGTTTTCGGAGACCTCGATGGAATTCCTCCTCTACCTCGTGCTGGGCGCCTGCGCCGGCGTGCTTGCCGGGCTGTTCGGCGTCGGGGGCGGCCTGATCATCGTGCCGGTGCTGGTCTACAGCTTCACAGCCCACGGCTTCCCCGTCGAAGTGCTGACCCAGATGGCGGTCGGCACCTCGCTGGCGACCATCTGCTTCACCTCGATCAACGCGATCCGCGAGCACCACAAGCGCGGCGCGGTGCGCTGGCCGGTGTTCGTCTGGATGACCGTCGGCATCGTCGTCGGCAGCGGCCTCGGCGCCTTGACCGCGGCGCACATCCACGGCCCGATCCTGCAGAAGATCATCGGCAGCTTCGCCGTGCTGGTGTCGATCCAGATGGCCCTGGACATTCGTCCCAAGGCCAGCAAGGACCTGCCCGGGAAGCCCGGGCTGACGGTCGCCGGCGTGGTGATCGGCTGGGCCTCGGCGATCTTCGGCATCGGCGGCGGCTCGCTGACCGTGCCCTTCCTGTCCTGGCGCAGCGTGCCGATGCAGCAGGCAGTGGCCACCTCGTCGGCCTGCGGGCTGCCGATCGCGCTGTCCGGCGCGGCCTCGTTCATCTTGGTCGGCTGGGGCAATGCGCAGCTGCCGGAATACAGTTTCGGTTTCGTCTACCTGCCGGCGCTGCTCGGCATCGCCGTCGCCAGCATGTTCTTCGCCCGCTTCGGCGCGCGGCTGGCGCACCGGCTGTCGCCGAAAGTGCTCAAGCGCCTGTTTGCCCTGCTGCTGTTCAGCGTCGGGCTGAGTTTCCTGATCTAAGGAGTCGCAATGCTGCCTTACCCGCAAATCGACCCGGTGGCGCTGGCCATCGGTCCGCTGAAAATCCACTGGTACGGCCTGATGTACCTGATCGGCATCGGCAGCGCCTGGTGGCTGGCGTCGCGCCGGCTGAGCCGCTTCGAACCGAGCTGGAACAACGAGAAGCTCTCCGACCTGGTGTTCTGGACGGCCATGGGCGTGATCCTCGGCGGCCGCCTCGGCTACGTGCTGTTCTACGACCTGGCCGCCTACATGGCCAACCCGCTGCTGATCTTCGAGGTGTGGAAGGGCGGCATGTCGTTCCACGGCGGCCTGCTCGGCGTGATGCTGGCGACCTGGTGGTTCGGCAAGCGCAACGGCAAGAGCTTCTTCGAGCTGATGGATTTCATCGCGCCCTTCGTGCCGATCGGCCTGGGGGCCGGGCGCATCGGCAACTTCATCAACGCCGAGCTGTGGGGCAAGGCCAGCGACGTGCCCTGGGCGATGATCTTCCCCACCGACCCGGCACAACTGCCGCGGCACCCCTCGCAGCTCTACCAGTTCGCCCTCGAGGGCGTGGCGCTGTTCCTGATCCTCTGGGTCTACTCGCGCAAGCCGCGGCCGACCATGGCGGTCTCCGGGCTGTTCGCGCTGTGCTACGGGATCTTCCGCTTCATCGTCGAATTCGTCCGCGTACCGGACGCCCAGCTCGGCTACCTGGCCTTCGGCTGGCTGACCATGGGCCAGGTGCTGTGCATGCCGATGATCCTCGGCGGTCTCGGCCTGATGGTCTGGGCCTATCGCCGGCAGCCGCAGCCGGCCTGATCCATCCGCGCCGGCGGGCATCGGTCGCTATCCACTTGAGGCGAGCCCGCCCGGCTCTTACCATGCTGCATCCATCCGCGCCGGCATGACCGGCCCGCACGAGCTCCGCGATGAAACAGTACCTCGACCTGATGCGCCACGTGCGCGACCACGGCACCTTCAAGAGCGATCGCACCGGTACCGGCACCTACAGCGTGTTCGGCTATCAGATGCGCTTCGACCTGGGCGCCGGCTTCCCGCTGGTAACCACCAAGAAGTGCCACCTGAAGTCGATCATCCACGAGCTGCTGTGGTTTCTGCAGGGCGACACCAACATCCGTTACCTGAAGGAAAACGGCGTGCGCATCTGGGACGAGTGGGCCGACGAGAACGGCGATCTCGGCCCGGTCTACGGCTACCAGTGGCGCAACTGGCCGGCACCCAATGGCGAGGCGATCGACCAGATCGCCAAGCTGGTGGCGATGCTCAAGAGCAACCCGGATTCGCGCCGGCTGATCGTCTCCGCCTGGAACCCGGCGCTGGTCGACCAGATGGCGCTGCCGCCGTGCCACGCGCTGTTCCAGTTCTACGTCGCCGACGGCAAGCTCAGCTGCCAGCTCTACCAGCGTTCGGCCGACATCTTCCTCGGCGTGCCCTTCAACATCGCCAGCTACGCGCTGCTGACGCTGATGCTGGCGCAGGTCGCCGGGTTGCAGCCGGGCGATTTCGTCTGGACCGGCGGCGACTGCCACCTCTACGCCAACCACCTCGAACAGGCCGACTTGCAGCTCGCCCGCGAGCCGCTGGCGCTGCCGACGATGAAGCTCAACCCCGAGGTGAAGGACCTGTTCGCCTTCCGCTTCGAGGACTTCGAGTTGCAGAACTACGAGGCGTATCCCCACATCAAGGCGCCCGTCGCGGTCTAAGCGGCCCGGTTGTCGCGGCGCTCAACCGCAGGCTGCGGTGGACGGGGGCCTAGCCTGGCGCAGCCCGGCAGGTAAACCGGGGATCGGCTCCGATTCCCACCGCAAAGCGCTCGACACGTCGTGCGCTTTCGCGTCGCCTTTTGGTTTCTGCACCCTGCTGTTTGCTTTCCCCGCCCAAATCACCCGCCGTGCATCCGTCGCGCCAGCTGGCTGTTGCCGATCGCTGCGAGCCGCTGTTCGTGCCGATTTGCGGGCAGGCTATGCCGCCTTCGTGGGCCTCGGGTACTCAGCGAGGGGGCAGGGCGCCGGCGGGAAGTTTGCGGTAGAGGGTGCGGACGCTGACTCCCAGGGTTTTCGCCATGGCGCCAAGATCGCCGTTGAACTGCGCGAGCAGCCAGCTCAGATAACGCTGTTCCAGTGTGTCCAGGTCCACCGCCTCGTTCAGGGTAAAGCCTTGGGTGGCGGGCCCGGTGAGTGCCGGTTCGTCGCCGTCCAGCAGGTCCGCGAGCGTGATGCTCTCGCCGTCGGCCATCAGGGTGGCGCGTTCGATGAGGTTGCGCAGCTCGCGGATGTTGCCGCTGTAGCGACGCGCGCTGAGCCAGGCCATGGCTTGCGCGGTGAAAGGGCGTCCCGGGCGGCGGTCGACCCGACTGAGCAGCGAGCTGGCCAGTAGCGGGATGTCCTCGGCCCTTTCGTGCAGGGCGGGGGTATGGATCGGGAAGGTGTTGAGGCGAAAGTAGAGGTCGCGTCGGAAGGTTTCGGCCTCCACCATGGCGCGCAGGTCGCGGTGGGTCGCCGCGATCAGGCGGAAGTCGGCGGGACGGCTATCCAGTCCGCCGACCCGGCGAAAGGTGCCGCTTTCCAGCAGGCGCAGCAGCTTCACCTGCAGGGTCAGGGGGAGCTCGCCGATTTCATCGAGAAACAACGTGCCGCCGGCAGCCGCTTCCACCAGGCCCAGTTTGCGATGGGTGGCGCCGGTGAAGGCGCCTTTTTCATAGCCGAACAGTTCGCTCTCGAACAGGGTTTCGGTCAGCCCTGCGCAATCGACGACGACGAAGGGGCTGTCGCGGCGGTCGCTGGCCTCGTGAAGCGCGCGCGCCACCAGCTCCTTGCCGGTCCCGGTTTCCCCCAGCAGCAGGACCGAGGTGCTGGCGCTGGCGACACGCAACATGCGCTCCAGCATCCTCACGAACGCCGGCGAGCGCCCCACCAGGCCACGGGCGGCGGTCTGGCTGCTGGCCTGGCGCACCACGCGCAGGGTCTCCACGAAGTAGCTGATGCGCCCATCCTCGTCGCGGATCGGACTCAACTCGACGTCGACGTGCTCCTCACCGCGGGCCGTGTGGTGCAGATGCAGGACGCGCTGGGCGGTGCCGCTCTCCTGGCAGCGGCTCAGCGGGCAGGCTTCCCCGGCCTGATCACAGGGCACGTCATAGTGGTGTGACACGGCATAGCAGGTGCGCCCCAGTGGGCTGCTGGCGGAGCCGAACTCTTGGATGTATGCGCGGTTGGCGCCAACGATGCGGAATTCGCCATCCATGACGATGCGGGGTTCGGGCAGGCCGTCGAGGAAGGAGACCAGTTCCGGCAGCGAATAGGAGTCCATGGGACACCTTTGACAGATATGTCAAAGCAGTTTGCCATATCTGGCGAGCGGCTGTCGCAAGGGCAGGTCGCCGCCTCCCGCGTCCGGCCCCAAATGCCCGGAATTCGCGCCCTGGCAAGGCGTTGATGCCGATGGCACGGCTCTTGTACTGCGTCCTGGGGGAAGCAGGACCCTGGAGCCGAGATGAACGTAGACCTTCCATCCACGCCGCCGCTGGCTCGTGAGTTGTTCCTGATCGTGCTGCTCAAGCTGGTACTGCTCGGCCTGATCTGGTGGGCGTGCTTTGCACACCAGCCTCGGATCAAGGGCGAAGCGCTCGCCGAGGGGCTGCTCAGCAGGGTTTCTGCTTCCTCTTCCGTCGCCTCACACCCTCCGAGGAACCCCTGACCATGCTCACCGATGAACTGGTGGACCTCTCGCGGCTGCAATTCGCCGTTACGGCCATGTACCACTTTCTATTTGTTCCACTGACCCTGGGTTTGGCGTTCATTCTGGTGATCATGGAGGCCTGTTACGTGCTTACCGGCCGCCAGGTCTACAAGGACATGACGCAGTTCTGGGGCAAGCTGTTCGGTATCAACTTTGCGCTGGGAGTGACCACCGGCATCACCATGGAGTTTCAGTTCGGTACCAATTGGGCTTACTACTCGCACTACGTCGGCGACATCTTTGGCGCACCGCTGGCCATCGAAGGGCTGATGGCGTTCTTCCTGGAATCGACCTTCATCGGCTTGTTCTTTTTCGGCTGGGACCGCCTGTCACGCGGCAAGCACTTGTTGGTGACCTTCCTCATGGCGTTGGGCTCGAACCTCTCGGCCTTGTGGATTCTCATCGCCAACGGCTGGATGCAGGACCCGGTGGGCTCGGTGTTCAGCGATGTGACCATGCGCATGGAGCTGGTGGACTTCTGGGCCGTGGTGTTCAACCCCACCGCGCAGGCGAAGTTCGTGCATACCGTGTCGGCGGGCTACGTCACCGCCTCGGTGTTCGTCCTGGCGATATCCAGTTACTACCTGCTCAAGGGGCGCGACCTCGACTTTGCCCGCCGCTCGTTCCGGGTGGCGGCGGCGTTCGGCTTCGCCTCTGCCTGCTCGGTCATCGTCCTGGGCGACGAGTCGGGCTACACGGTCACGGCTTCGCAACAGACCAAGCTCGCAGCCATGGAAGGCATGTGGCAGACCCTCCCGGCGCCCGCGCCCTTCACACTGTTTGCCCTGCCCGACGACGAGGCGCGGCAGAACCGCTACGCACTGGAGATTCCCTGGGTGATGGGGCTGATCGGCACCCGCTCGCTGAGCCAGGAAATCCCTGGTATCCGCGAGATCGAGGCGCAAAACCGCGAACGTATCGCTTCGGGCGCCGTCGCCGTGCAGGCCTTGGCGGTATTGCGAAGTCGTGAGGCCAGCGAACAGGCCAAGGCCCAGGCGCGAATACCGTTCGAGGCGCACAAGGCCGATCTCGGCTTTGGCCTCCTGCTGCAGCGCTATACCAGCGACTACAGCCAGGTGACCCCCGATCTGATTGCCCAGGCCGCCCGCGACACCATCCCGAAAGTAGCGCCAATGTTCTGGAGCTTTCGCCTGATGGTGCTGCTGGGCTTCTCCTTCTTCGCCCTGTTCGGCCTGGCGCTCTACTTCAGCCTGAAGAACAGCTTCATGCAGAAGACGTGGCTGCTGCGCTGGGCGCTGTGGTTCCTGCCCACGCCCTGGCTGGCCTGCGAGCTGGGCTGGTTCGTCGCCGAATATGGCAGACAGCCCTGGACCATCTACGGGGTACTGCCGACGCACCTGTCGGTGTCCAGCCTGACGCCGGCCAGCCTGTATGGCTCGCTGGGCGGCTTTGTCGGTTTCTACACGCTGCTGCTGGGGGTGGAGATGTACCTGATGATCAAGTTCGCCCGCCTCGGCCCTGCGTGTCTCGGCAGCGGGCGATACGGCGCCTCTGCGGCGCCGTCCGGTGCGCTTGCCCGTCCCGTGGATATTTGAGGACAACGCCATGCTCGACTACATGACCTTAAAACTCATCTGGTGGGTGCTGGTAGGGGTACTGCTGGTGGGCTTCGTCATCATGGATGGCCACGACATGGGGGTCGGCACGTTGCTTCCCTTCGTCGGCCGCAGCGACCCGGAGCGACGCGTGGTGATCAACACCGTGGGTCCGCACTGGGACGGCAATCAGGTGTGGTTTATCACCGCCGGCGGGGCAATCTTCGCCGCCTGGCCATTGGTGTACGCCACGGCCTTCTCGGGCTTTTACTGGGCCATGCTGGCGGTGCTGTGGTCGCTGTTCTTTCGCCCGGTAGGCTTCGACTACCGCTCGAAAATCAGCGATCCGCGCTGGCGCAGCACCTGGGACTGGGGGCTGTTCATTGGCGGTGCGGTGCCTCCTCTGATCTTCGGTGTGGCCTTCGGCAACCTGCTTCAGGGGGTGCCCTTTCACTTCGACGACAACCTGCGCTCCACCTATACCGGTACGTTCTGGGCCCTGCTCAATCCCTTCGCGCTGCTATGCGGCCTGCTGAGCACGGCGATGATCACTGCCCACGGCGGCCATTACCTGATGCTGCGCAGCGAGGGCGCGGTTTATCAGCGGGCCCGTCGCGCCGCTATGGGCTTTGCGGGGTTGGCACTGGTGTGCTTCGTCGCTGGGGGGCTTTGGGTTCAGCTGTTGCCAGGGCATGTCATCACCATCGCCGCATCCCCCAACGCGCTGCCCGATCCGCTGGCGAAAACAGTGGCGCTGGTTCCGGGTGCCTGGCTTGACAACTTCCGCCAGGCTCCGTTGCTCTGGAGCGTGCCGGGGTTGGGGATAGGGGCGTTGGCGCTGGGGTTCGCCATGGCCCTGCTGAATCGCCCGGGCCTGGCCTTCGTGGCCTCGGCGCTGGCCATGACGGGCGTCATCGGTACTGCCGGGGTGGCGCTGTTCCCCTTCATTCTGCCGTCGTCCACCGACCCTTCTTCCGGTCTGACGGCCTGGGATGCGGTGTCCTCGCACTTCACCCTGGGCCTGATGCTGGGCGCCACGCTGATCTTCATGCCGCTCGTCGTGCTGTACACCAGCTGGGCGTACCGGGTGATGGCCGGCAAGGTGACGCTGGAGTTCATCCGCCAGCACGACAGGAGCGCCTATTGAGGAGGCTGCCATGCGACTGATCGGCGTTAGCTGCCAGGATGGGCGCACCGTGACCGGCCATGCCGGACGTTGCCGACGATTCTTTCTATTCGGAGACCGGGGCGGGCCGATGATGGGCACCTTGGAACTGACCGCCGACCAAGTGCTGCATCGTGGCCCTCTGGGCGCCGATCACCCGCTCGGACGGATCAAGGTACTGGTGACGGCCGGGATGCGCCCGGCCCTGCAGAAGTCGTTGGCCAGCTGCGGAATCGATGTATTCATCACCGACGAGCAGTCGCCGGAGCTGGCCGTGCGCCGGTTCCTCGAGGGCACGCCGTCACTCCCCTGTCTCGACGGCTGCCGCTGAGGCGACGCGTCGATCCAATGAGGTAATGGTCATGTGGTATTTCGCCTGGATTCTCGGCCTTGGTCTGGCCTTGCTGCTGTCGGTCCTCGCCAATCTGTACGGCGACGCCCGGGAAGCGCGCGCCGTGGTCCGTGAGGGCGACGACTAGCGCGCCAGCTGCGCCGAAAGGGCTGCTACCTGCTCCGCCCGCTCGGGCTGGTGCAGCGCGGCGCCGGCGTTGAGGCTCGACCAGCGGGGGTGCGCCCGCGCCTTGCGCAGCGGTTCGGGCAGGTCGCCCTGGCGCCATGCCGGGTCCTGCCGCAGATCGAGGCGGATGGCCTGTTGGGCGGCGTGGCCGCGACGAGCCAGGGCGTCGAGCAATTGCCGCTGACGCAACGCCAGCAGCCGCAGTACGGCATCGTCCAGGGTGAGTTCACGCTCGCCGCGGAGCTTGCCCAGCAAGCGCTGGCCATAATGACGCGCAGTCTGAGCCCCGCCACCGGCGAGGGCGCCGACCAAGGCGGCGGCGCCCAGGGTGAGTCCGCCCACCAGCAAATCGACACCGGCGCCAGCCGCCGCGCCGGCCGCCACGCCACTCCCCAGGTTGACGCTCAACTGTTTCAGCGTCTCCGGGTTGAACAGGTCGTCACCCCAACGGCCGTCGAGCAGGGGTAAATCCGTGACGTCGGCCGTTCCGCCGTCGAACGCATACAGGCGCAGCAGGGCATCGACGCACTGTTGTTCGCGGCGCCGCACGTCTTCATGCAGTGCCATGACCGCGGACCTTGCCACGGCGGGTTCAGTCGCCACCTGACGCCGGCAGGCGGCGATATCCACCAGCAACTCGGCGATCAACCGACGGCCGTCTTCCTGTCGCGCCCGGGCCTGCGCCTCGTGATCGGCGATCAGGCGCTCCAGCTGCGGGCGCGAGCGCTCCAGCAGCAGCGCCAGGCTTTCGTACAGGCGCCGCTCGCCATCCAGCGGCGGCGCCACGCTGTCGAAGCGCACCAGCGCGTGCAGTCCGAGCCGCGCCAGCGCCTCGCGCCAGTCGTCCTCGCGGGTGGCCGGGCTGGCGATGAAGTTGAGCACCGGCAACAGCGGCTTGCCGCAGCCGGCGAGCACCGCCAGCTCGTCGCGGTACTTGGCCAGTACCGGTTCGCGGGCGTCGATCACGTAGAGGCCGGCGTCCGAGGCGAGCAGTTGACGCAGCACCTTGGCTTCCTGTTCGAAACGCTGGCGCGCCTCGCTGCCGTCGAGAAAGCGCGCCAGCCGCGCCGGACCGTCGAGGCGTTCGCCGGGCCGCTCGCTGCGCTCGAGGTGATCGAGCAGGGCGATGGCGTCCTCCAGGCCGGGCGTGTCGTACAGCTCGAGCAACGCATCGCCGTCCACCGACAGCCGCGCGCCCTCGACGTGGCGGGTGGTGCTCGGCCGGTGCGAGACCTCGCCGAAGCCGATGTCGCGGGTCAGGGTGCGCAGCAGCGAGGTCTTGCCGACATTGGTGTGGCCGACCACGGCCAGCTTCAGCGGGGCGCTCATCGGTGCTCACCCCTGTTCGGGAGGCCTTGGTGGGTGAAAAAAAGGGCGTCATCCATCCGGCGTTCGATCGGCTCAGTCATGGCCCGTCTCCAGCCAGCCCAGCGGCGCATCGCCGTGCTTCAGGCCGAGCGCATCCAGCGCCTGGTGCCAGTCGCCCAGGCGGGCGCCGTCCAGCGCCTCGCCGGGGAGCGGCGCGAGCAGCCAGATACGCGTGGCCGCGGCGCAGCGCGACAGTTCGCCGATCAGCGCCAGGGTGCCGCGGTCGGGCGAGCGGCGTGGGTCACAGGCGATGGCCAGGCGCGCTGGCGCGAAGCGGCTGAGCTGATCGAGCAGGCGATTGCGCTGTTCGCGGCTGTCGAGGATGCCGGCATCGGCGACGCCCGCGGGCAGCGCCGGCGGCCAGGGGCGGCGGTCGTCCAGCTCGATGGCCACCAGCAGCGCGCCCTGGCCGTCGCCGATCAGCGCCCCGGCCCTGTGCTCGGGCAGCGACGCCGGCGCGGCATCGGCCACGCCGAGGCGTTCGCTGGTCGGCTGCAGGCGCTCGCGCAGCACCTGGTAGCCCGGCAGCGAGAGGTCCAGCGCCAGGCGCCGCGTGCCGGTCTTCCAGCGCCACAGGCAGAGCAGCGCCAACAGCAGGCGCGGCAGCAGGCCGTAGACCAGCAGCACGCCGAGCAGCCAGCCGGCCCAGGCCTGGCGCGCGCTTTCGTCGACCAGGGCCTGGGCGCCGCTGGCGCGGATCGCCGTGGCGTCCGGCACGCTCAGGCCGAGCAACGCGGGCAGGGCGCCGAGGGCCTGGGTCAGGGCGACGAAGGTGTCGCCGCCGAGGATGGTGGTCTCCCAGACGAAGCCGTAGCGGCGGGTGGCGAACAGCATCAGCAGGGTCACGGCGGCGGTCGCCAGCAGCAGCGTCCATAGCCCGTGCACCAGCAGGCCGAGGCCCCAGCGGCTCAGGCGCTGGCGGCGCAGCAGGATCAGCAGCGCCGGCAGCAGGTGCGCGGCCTGGGCGTCGCGGGCGAGTTTTTCGCTGAGCCACAGCCAGAGCCGCCCGAGCGCGCCACCGCCGTTGCCGAACGCCGACGCCAGCGCCCAGCCGAGCAGGGTGATCAGGTTCAGGCCGAGCAGGCTGCCCAGCGCCCAGAAAACGTTGACCGGGCGCAGGCCGTCGCCTAGCGCGGCGACGGCGAGGCTCGCGCCGCTGACCAGCGCCAGCAGGGCCAGCATCAACAGCGCCAGTCGCGCGCCCTGTCGCCAGTGCAGCAGTGCGGCGCGCTGGCCGTCGCGTTCGGCCAGCAGCAGGGCGCGGGCCTCGATGCGTGCGCCCAGCTCGCCGCCGGCGGCGCTCGCCCGGCGGTTGGCTTCGGCGTCTTCCAGCGGGCCACCGTGTTCTTCGCGCAGGCGCACGGCTTCGGTCAGCCAGAGGCGGTCGAGGGGGGCGATCGGGGGCAGGGCGGTATCGGGCACGCGGCGGCTCGTCTGGCGGATTGAGCCCGAGGATAACCGCTTGACGCCCCGGCTTCACCCGCGCGGCTTCATTCGCCGACGTCGAGCCGTTATCCTCCGCGGATGAATACGACCCGGCTACCCCTCGCCCTGATCGCCGCTCTCGCGCAGAACCGCGTGATCGGCCTCGACAACAAGATGCCCTGGCACCTGCCGGCGGACCTCAGGCACTTCAAGGCCATGACCCTCGGCAAACCGGTGATCATGGGCCGCAAGACCTGGGATTCCCTTGGCCGTCCGCTGCCGGGGCGCCTCAACCTGGTGGTCAGCCGCCAGCCCAACCTGCTGCTGGACGGCGCCGAGGTCTTTCCGACCCTGGAACAGGCGCTCCTGCGCGCCGAGCAGTGGGCGCGCGAGCAGGGTGCCGACGAGCTGATGCTGATCGGCGGCGCGCAGCTCTATGGGCAGGCGCTGGATCAGGCCGACCGGCTGTACCTCACACGCATCGCCGCCAGTCCCGAGGGCGACGCCTTCTTCCCGGCGTTCGATGAGGCGCAGTGGGCGTGCATCTCCAGCGTCGAGCATCCGGCCGACGGCGAGGCGCCGGGTTACGCGTTCGAGGGGTGGGTCAGGCGCTGAGGTGAGTGGTGCGCGCGGCGCAGGCGTTCGTAGGGTGCGCCGTGCGCACCGCCAGCACCGAAATCAGGGCAGCAGCGTCTTCAACTCGGCGCTGACTGCCAAACCGTCGATGTGCAGGTAGGCGATGCCGATCGGCAGCTTGAAGCGACGCGGGCCGGCGCTGCCCGGGTTCACGTAGAGCACTCCGTCGCGGAGTTCCTGACGCGGGACGTGGGAATGCCCGCTGACCACCACGTCGATGCCTTCCGCGACCGGGTCGAGGTCGAGTGCCTTGAGGTCATGCAGGACATAGACGCAGACGCGTCCGAAACGGATCAGCAGGCGCTCGGGAATGTCCGCGGCCCATTCCTGGTCTTCATCGTTGTTGCCGCGGATCGCCGAGAGAGGCGCTATCCTCTCCAGCTCGACGAGAATCCCGGGATTGCCGATGTCGCCCGCGTGGATCAGATGATCGCACTGCTTCAGAGCCTCCAGCGCTTCGTCGCGCAACAGACCGTGGGTATCCGAAATCAGTCCGATCTTCATCACTACCCTTGTGCAGAAAATGATCGCGAAGGGCCATCTTCGCACAGCGTCCGGCAGAAAACAGGGATCTTCGGCGAATTGGCCTGATCTGTTGCCGTTTCAGGTTCGCCGCGGGCGAACAGGCTCCGCCAGGCGCCCGCGCGGGCATGGCGGATACACGCTGACTATCGAAAGGATCTACCGATGAGCATGCTCGTTCGCCTCTGCGCCCTGTCTTCGCTGCTGCTGCTCGCCAGCCCCCTGCTGGCGGCGCAGAGCTGTACCGACAAGGAACATGAGCTCCAGCAGAAGCTCGACGAGGCGCGCCAGCAGGGCGACAGCGCGCGGATCGACGGGCTTTCCACGGCCCTCGATCAGGTCCGCGAGCGTTGCACCGAAGAGAGTCGGGCTGCCGACCGCAAGGATCGTATCGCCGCCAAGCAGGCCGAGGTGTCGAAGCGCGAGGCCGACCTGCGCGACGCCCAGCGTGACGGCGACCCGAAGAAGATTGCCAAGCGCGAGCGCAAGTTGCGTGAGGCCCGTGAGGAATTGATGCGCGAGTAACGCGCGCCGCGCGTGGGTACGCGGGCATCGCAACGAAAAAAAGCCCGGCGGTTGCCGGGCTTTTTCGTGTGGGCATGCCGGTCGGGATCAGCCGTCGAGCAGCGCCTTGTTACGTACCGCGCCCTTGTCGGCGCTGGTGGCGAGCAGGGCGTAGGCCTTCAGCGCGGTAGTTACCTTGCGCGCGCGCGGGGCGGCGGGCTTCCAGCCTTTCTTGTCCTGTTCGATACGGCGATGGGCAAGTTCCTCGTCGCTCACCAGCAGGTTGATCGAGCGCTTCGGAATGTCGATCAGCACCTTGTCGCCGTCGCGCACCAGGCCAATGGCGCCACCAGCCGCGGCTTCCGGCGAGGCGTGGCCGATGGACAGCCCCGAGGTGCCGCCGGAGAAGCGCCCGTCGGTGAGCAGCGCGCACTGTTTGCCGAGGCCCTTGGACTTCAGGTACGAGGTCGGATAGAGCATTTCCTGCATGCCCGGACCGCCCTTCGGGCCTTCGTAGCGGATGATCACGATATCGCCAGGCTGCACCTCGTCGTTGAGGATGCCCTTCACCGCGCCGTCCTGGCTCTCGAAGACCTTGGCGCGGCCCTCGAAGACGTGAATCGACTCGTCGACGCCGGCGGTTTTCACCACGCAGCCGTCGAGGGCGATGTTGCCGTAGAGCACCGCCAGCCCGCCTTCCTTCGAGAAGGCGTGCTCGACGCTGCGGATGCAGCCTTCGGCGCGGTCGTCGTCCAGGGTTTCCCAACGGGTCGCCTGGCTGAACGCGGTCTGCGTCGGGATGCCGGCCGGGCCGGCCTTGTAGAAGGTCTTCACCGACTCGTCCTGGGTGACGGTGATGTCCCATTTCTCGATGCCTTCGCCTAAGGTGCGGCTGTGCACGGTCGGCAGGTCGGTGTTGATCAGGCCGCCACGGGCCAGCTCACCGAGGATGCCGATGATGCCGCCGGCGCGGTGCACGTCTTCCATGTGGTACTTCGGCGTGTTCGGCGCCACCTTGCACAGCTGCGGCACCTTGCGCGACAGGTCGTCGATGGCGCGCAGGTCGAAGTCCAGCTCCGCCTCCTGGGCGGCGGCCAGCAGGTGCAGGATGGTGTTGGTCGAGCCGCCCATGGCGATGTCCAGGGTCATGGCGTTCTCGAAGGCCGCGCGGTTGGCGATATTGCGCGGCAGCACCGAGGCGTCGTTCTCGCCGTAGTAGCGGCGGCACAGCTCGACGGCGGTGCGCCCGGCCTGGAGGAACAGCTGTTCGCGGTCGGCGTGGGTGGCCAGCAGCGAGCCGTTGCCCGGCAGCGCCAGGCCGAGGGCTTCGACCAGGCAGTTCATTGAGTTGGCGGTGAACATGCCGGAGCAGCTGCCGCAGGTCGGGCAGGCGCTGCGCTCGTATTCGGCGACCTTCTCGTCGGAGGCGCTGGAGTCGGCGGCGATGACCATCGCGTCGACCAGGTCCAGCCCGTGGCTGGCCAGCTTGGTCTTGCCGGCTTCCATCGGCCCGCCGGAAACGAACACCACCGGGATGTTCAGGCGCAGCGCGGCCATCAGCATGCCGGGGGTGATCTTGTCGCAGTTGGAGATGCAGACGATGGCGTCGGCGCAGTGCGCGTTGACCATGTACTCGACGGAGTCGGCGATGATCTCGCGGCTGGGCAGCGAATAGAGCATGCCGTCGTGGCCCATGGCGATGCCGTCGTCCACGGCGATGGTGTTGAATTCCTTCGCCACGCCGCCGTGTTTCTCGATCTCGCGGGCGACCAGCTGGCCGAGGTCCTTCAGGTGCACGTGGCCGGGCACGAACTGGGTGAAGGAGTTGGCGATGGCGATGATCGGCTTCTTGAAGTCTTCGTCCTTCATCCCGGTGGCGCGCCAGAGGGCGCGGGCGCCGGCCATGTTGCGGCCGTGGGTGGAGGTTTTCGAACGGTAATCGGGCATGACGGTTTCCTGCGGCTGATCAGGTCGTTATGAGGCGTATGGTGAGCGTCGCGAAAAACGGATGCAAACGGCGTTGACCGTGCGTACGCGATGGCCGAAGGGCGAGGCGGGATCACCGCTCGCGTGGCCCAAACTCAGGCCCGCCGAAGGATGGATGGCAGGGAATGCTGCGATTCTACGCCGCAGCTCGCGCCGAGGGAAAGGCTGGCCGGGCGGCGGGGGCGGTGTCGTTGGTCCGGCTCGGTGTATTCAGGCGTGCTTCGCCGTGGTCGGCGAAGGCACATGCCTGCGGCTCGAGTCGCGCCCCGGTGAAACGCCGCTGACGGCGAAGATGCAGGGGGCGCGGGAGGGTGCGGCGCAGGCGGCGCCGCTCAGGCGCTCGGCAGCAGACGACAGATCAGGCTCTTGATGTAGCGCGTTTCGGCGATGGCCGGGTGCACCGGATGGTCCGGGCCCTGGGCGCCGCGTTCGAGCAGCTGCATGTGGCGGTCGAGGTGGCGGGCGCTGCCGAGCAGGACGTTCTGCAGGTCGTCCTCCGGCAGGTGCATCGAGCAGGACGCGCTGACCAGGATGCCGTCCTTGTTCAGCAGGCGCATCGCCTGCTCGTTGAGGCGGCGGTAGGCGGCCTCGCCGTTCTTGAAGTCCTTCTTGCGCTTGATGAAGGCCGGCGGATCGGCGACCACCACGTCGAAACGCTCCTCGGCGGCCTTGAGCTCCTTCAGCGCCTCGAAGACGTCGCCTTCCACGCTGATCACCTGGTCGGTCAGGCCGTTCAGCGCGGCGTTGCGCTGCACGCCGTCGAGGGCGAAGGCCGAGGCGTCGACGCACATCACTTCGCTGGCGCCGAAGGCCGCGGCCTGCACGCCCCAGCCGCCGATGTAGCTGAACAGGTCGAGCACGCGCTTGCCCTTGACGTAGGGCGCCAGGCGCGCGCGGTTCATGCGGTGGTCGTAGAACCAGCCGGTCTTCTGGCCTTCCATCACCGGCGCCTCGAACTTCACGCCGTTCTCTTCCAGCCCGACCCACTCCGGCACTTCGCCATGGGCGACGCTGACGTAGCGCTCCAGGCCTTCCGCGTCGCGCGCGGCGGAGTCGTTCTTCCAGAGGATGCCGCTGGGCTTGAGCACCTGGACCAGCGCGGCGAGCACGTCGTCCTTGTAGCGCTCCATGGTCGCCGAGGCGAGCTGGGCCACCAGGATGTCGCCGAAGCGGTCGACCACCAGCCCGGGGAGCAGGTCGGAGTCGCCGAATACCAGGCGGTAGAAGGGCTTGTCGAACAGCCGCTCGCGCAGCGACAGGGCGACCTTGATGCGGTGCACCAGCAGCGACTTGTCCAGAACGTGCTTGGTGTCACGGGACATCAGGCGGGCGCAGATCAGGTTGTTCGGCGAGAGGGCGACGATGCCCAGTGGCTTGCCTCCGGCTGCCTCGAGGATCGCCTGGTCGCCGGCAGCGAAGCCGGCGAGCGGCGAGGCGGCCACGTCGATCTCGTTGCTGTACACCCACAGGTGACCGGCACGCAGGCGGCGATCGGCGTTGGCTTTGAGGCGCAGGCTGGGTAAGGACATGTTCATCTCCGGAAGGGGAGTGGAATTCTAGCCGGATAGTCGTCGCCGTGCAGGATTTGACATTTCTCATGGCGCCAGACAAACGGCGCGGCGCAGAGTCGGCGCGCTCATCGATGGAGGTGCCCCATGCTTCAGATTTCCCGACCCGCGCTGGGCTTTCCGCTCTGGCGCCTGGGCTTCCGGCCGTTCTTTCTCGGCTGCGCCGCCTATGCCTGCGTGGCGCTGGGCCTGTGGCTCCTGGCGCTCTCCGGCGCCCCGGTCTGGCAGCCGACCGGCGGTTGGCTGGCCTGGCACCTGCACGAGATGCCGTTCGGCTTCGGCGTGGCCGCGGTGGCCGGTTTCCTGCTCACCGCGGTGCCGAACTGGACCGGCGCCCAGGCGCTGTCGGGCCCGCCGCTGGCCGCGCTGTTCCTGCTCTGGCTGCTGACGCGCCTGGCCTGGCTTGGCGGCGCGCCGCTGGCGTTCTGCGCGGCGCTGGAGCTGGCCTTCCTGCCGTTGCTGGCCTTCGCGCTGGGCCGCAGCCTGTGGCGCGCACGGCAGCGCAACAACTACCCGCTGGTCGGCGTGCTGCTGCTGTTCGCCCTCGCCGATGGCCTGGCGGTGGCCGGGCAACTGCTCGATCGCGCCGACTGGCAGCGCCAGGGCGCGCATGCGGCGCTCTGGCTGCTGGCGGCGCTGAGCGGAATCATCGGCGGGCGGGTGATTCCGTTCTTCACTCAGCGCGGTCTCGGTCGGACGCAGGCGGTGCCGGCCCTGAAGTGGCTGGAGCGCCCGGCGCTGGCCGGGTTGGCCGTGCTCGCGGTGCTCGCGGCGGCGGGCCTCGATCTGCAGCCACGCGCCTGGATGGCGCTGCCGTTCGGCCTGGTGGGCGTGCTCCACGGCATTCGCCTGTCGCGCTGGTACGACAAGGGCCTGTGGCGCGTGCCGCTGCTCTGGTCGCTACACCTGGCCTACGCCTGGCTGGTGCTGGCGCTGCTGGGCATGGCCGCCTGGCACCTCGGGTTGATCGATAACGGCAGCGCCGCGCTGCACGCGCTCACCGTCGGCGGGCTGGCCGGGTTGATCCTGGCGATGATGGCGCGGGTCTCCCTGGGCCACAGCGGCCGTCCGCTGTTGCCACCGGCGGGCATGCGCTGGGCGTTCGTCGCGCTGAATGCGGCGGCGTTCGCCCGCGTACTCTTGCCGACGTGGCTGCCGCAAGGCGCGCTGGTGCTCGCCGGCCTGCTCTGGCTGCTGGCGTTCGGGATGTTCCTGGCGCGTTATGCGGGTTGGCTGTGCCAGCCCCGGGTGGACGGGCTATCGGGCTGAACGCAGGCGCTGCAGGGCGTCGGCGTCGAGCAGGGTGACGGCGGTGCCGCGCCCGCTGATCAGCCCCTGGCGGCGCCAGTCGGCGAGTTGCCGGCTGAGGGTTTCGCCGCGCATGCCCAGGCTCGCGGCAAGCTGGCCGAGGCGCAGCGGCAACTTCAGGTCGTCGTTACCCTGGACGCCGCGTTGTTCCAGCAGATAGCCGGCCAGTCGCTGGGCGCAGGAATCCGCCGCCAGCCGCTCGCCCAGGTCCACGCTGCGCAACAGGCTGCCGCTGACGCTCTGCAGCAGGCGCAGGGACAGCGCCGGGTGCGCCGCGCAGAGCCGGTGCAGGGCCTCGCGTGGCAGCCACCAGCCGGACACCGTGGTCTGCGCGCGGGCGCTGGCCGGGTAGCGACCGTCGGCCATGAACAGCGCCGCCACCGCGATCAGCTCGCCGCGGCCGAACTGGCCGAGCACGCGCTCCTCGCCATCCAGGCCGAAGCGCAGCACCTGCACCTCGCCGTCGCCGAGCAGCAGGCAGCGTCGGGCCTGCTCGCCGCTGCGAAACGGCAGGTCGCCGGCGGGAAAGCGGCAGCGCTGCAGGCTGCCGGAAAGGGTCTCCAGCTCGGTCGGCGGCAGGTCGTGGAAGAACCGATGGGCGGCGAGCAGGTCGAGGGCGGAGGAGGGCATGGCGGTCGGCGTCGGGAATGAGCGCGCATCTCAGCACAGGCAGTGGACCGGGCGCCAGTTGCGCACCGGGCGCGCCTGCGACTTTGGTATGACGCACGTTTCGTAGGGTCTTGCATCGACTACGCTGCGCACCTTCCAGCCCAGCTCGCGAGACCCCAACCATGCATTCCGACCGTGTGCGCCTGCCCTCCCTGCTCGACAAACTGATGAGTGCGGAGCAAGCCGCCGCGCTGATCGAAGACGGCATGACCGTCGGCATGAGCGGTTTCACCCGCGCCGGTGAAGCCAAGGCGGTGCCGCGCGCGCTGGCCGAGCGGGCCCGCAAGCATCCGCTGCAGATCAGCCTGATGACCGGCGCCAGCCTCGGCAATGACCTCGACAAGCAGCTCACCGAGGCCGGCGTGCTGGCCCGGCGCATGCCGTTCCAGGTCGACGCCACGCTGCGCAAGGCGATCAACGACGGCAGCGTGATGTTCATCGACCAGCACCTCTCGGAAACCGTCGAGCAGCTGCGCAACCACCAGCTCAAGCTGCCGGACATCGCCGTGATCGAAGCGGTCGCGATCACCGAGGACGGCCACATCGTGCCGACCACCTCGGTGGGCAACTCGGCCAGCTTCGCGATCTTCGCCAAGCGGGTAATCGTCGAGATCAACCTGGCGCACAACCCGAATCTGGAAGGCCTGCACGACATCTACATCCCCACCTACCGGCCCACCCGCACGCCGATCCCGCTGACCCGCGTGGACGACCGCATCGGCAGCGGGGCGATTCCGATCCCGCCGGAGAAGATCGTCGCCATCGTCGTCAGCAACCAGGCGGATTCGCCATCCACCGTGCTGCCGCCGGATGCGGAGACTCAGGCCATCGCCGACCACCTGATCGATTTCTTCAAGGGCGAAGTGGCGGCCGGGCGCATGAGCGACAGCCTCGGCCCGCTGCAGGCCGGCATCGGCAGCATCGCCAACGCGGTGATGTGCGGGCTGATCGAGTCGCCGTTCGAGAACCTCAGCATGTATTCCGAGGTGCTGCAGGACTCCACCTTCGACCTGATCGACGCCGGCAAGCTGCGCTTTGCCTCGGGCAGTTCGATCACCCTGTCGGCGCGGCGCAATGCCGAGGTGTTCGGCAATCTGGAGAAGTACAAGGACAAGCTGGTGCTGCGCCCGCAGGAAATCTCCAACCACCCGGAAGTGGTGCGCCGCCTCGGCATCATCGGCATCAACACGGCGCTGGAGTTCGACCTCTACGGCAATGTCAACTCGACCCACGTCGGCGGCACGAAAATGATGAACGGTATCGGTGGCAGCGGCGATTTCGCCCGCAACGCGCACCTGGCGATCTTCGTCACCAAGTCCATCGCCAAGGGCGGCGCGATCTCCAGCGTGGTGCCGATGGTCAGCCACGTCGACCACACCGAGCACGACGTCGACATCCTGGTCACCGAGCAGGGCCTGGCCGACCTGCGCGGCCTCGCTCCGCGCGAACGGGCGCGGGCAGTGATCGACCATTGCGTGCACCCCAGCTACCGCGCGGCGCTGAACGACTACTTCGAGCGTGCCTGCGCCAAGGGTGGTCACACCCCGCACCTGCTGCGCGAGGCGATGCAGTGGCACATCGACCTGGAGGAAACCGGAAGCATGATCGGCGGCGTACTGGGTGTGGCGGCAAGCGCCTGACCTGAACCGCGAACGAAAAAGCCCGGCATCGCCGGGCTTTTTCGTCTGTGTCGCGATCAGGCGGCCAGCACGTCGATCAGCTTCTGGCTGAAGGCCGGGATGTCATCGGGCTTGCGGCTGCTGATCAGCGTGCCGTCCACCACCACCTGCTGGTCGATCCAGTTGGCGCCGGCGTTCTTCAGGTCGTCGGTCAGCGATGGCCAGCTGGTCATGGTCTTGCCCTTGACCAGGCCGCTGCTGGCGAGAATCCAGCCGCCGTGGCAGATCACCGCGATCGGCTTGTTCGCGTTCGCCGCGCCCTTGACCAGCGCCTGGGCCTTCTCGTCGGTGCGGATGGTGTCGCCGTTGACCACGCCGCCGGGCAGCAGCACGGCGTCGTAATCGTCGATATTGGCGCTCTCGAAGGTCTTGTCGACCTCGAAGGTGTCGGCTGGCGTGGTGTGGTTCCAGCCGGTGACCTTGCCGGTCTTGGCGGAAATGATGTGGGCCGTCGCGCCGGCCTTTTCCAGGGCGTCCTTGGGGCCGGTCAGCTCGACCTGCTCGAAACCGTCGGTGACCAGGATGGCGACTTTCTTGCCGTTCAGCGATGCGTTCATGATCTCTCCTCGAAGGTCTGGGGCGCAGCCTGCAAGCCCCCTCGCAGAGCCTGGCGGGGCCAGCTTGCGCGCTGCGCCGTGCAAGAAATACCGAACGGCGCCTCAGGTGAAAGTTCGGTGTCGCGGACGAGCTGCAAATGGCAAACTGCGGCAATTCCCCCCACTTCACCGATGTACCCGACATGTCCCAGGAACTCTCCTCCGAACAGATCCGCAAGGCCCTGCAAGGCATCAGCGTGCCGCCCCAACCGCAGATCATGGTCGACCTGCAGATGGAGCAGCTCATGCCCAACCCGGACCTCAAGGCGATCGCCAAGCTGATCAGCCAGGACCCCGGTTTGTCCGGCGCGCTGCTGAAGATCGTCAACTCGCCCTACTTCGGCCTGGCCAACAAGGTCAGCTCGATCCAGCGCGCGGTGAACCTGCTGGGTTGCAACAGCGTGATCAACATCATCAACGCGCAGTCGATCCGGGGCGAGATGAGCGACGAGACCATCGTCACCCTGAACCGCTTCTGGGACACCGCGCAGGACGTCGCCATGACCTGCCTGACGCTGGCCAAGCGCGTCGGCATCCAGGCGGTGGACGAGGCCTACGCGCTGGGGCTGTTCCACAACTGCGGCATCCCGCTGATGCTCAAGCGCTTCCCGCACTACATGAGCGTGCTGGAGGAGGCCTACGCCAGCACCACCGCCGAGCGCCGCGTGGTGGATACGGAAAACCGCCTGCTCAACACCAACCACGCGGTGGTCGGTTACTACACGGCGCGTTCGTGGAACCTCAACCCGCACCTCTGCGAGGCGATCGCCAACCACCACAACGCGCTGGCGATCTTCAGCGAGGACTCCGGGCGCGACAGCCAACTGAAGAACCTGCTGGCGATCCTCAAGATGGCCGAACACATCTGCGGCTGCTACCGGGTGCTCGGCGGCCAGACCGAGGACCACGAGTGGCACGTGGTGCGGCCTTACGTGCTGGATTACATCGGCCTCTCCGAGTACGACTACGAAACCCTCAAGGAAAGCATCCGCGAGCTGGGCGTGGGCTAGCCACTGCCCGTAGGGTGCGCCATGCGCACCTTGCGGATCGCTCGATGCGCTTTTCCCGCGCCTTACCCCTCCCTGGCAGCCCGACGTTCCCATGCCCGAATTACCCGAAGTCGAAACCACCCGCCGCGGCATCGCTCCCCACGTCGAAGGTCAGCGCGTCGAGCGGGTGATCGTGCGTGAGCGGCGCCTGCGCTGGCCGATTCCCGAGGACCTCGACGTGCGCCTGTCCGGGCAGCGCATCGAACACGTCCAGCGGCGCGCCAAGTACCTGCTGCTGCAGGCCGAGAGCGGCACGCTGATCGCCCACCTGGGCATGTCCGGCAGCCTGCGCCTGGTGCCCAGTGGCCAGCCGGCGCTGAAGCACGAACACGTGGATTTCGAGCTGGAGTCGGGGATGTCGCTGCGCTACACCGACCCGCGCCGCTTCGGCGCGCTGCTCTGGAGCGCCGATCCGCTGGCCCACGAGCTGCTGCGCAACCTCGGGCCGGAGCCGCTGACCGACGCCTTCGACGGCGAGCGCCTGTTCGAGCTGTCGCGCGGGCGTTCGATGGCGGTCAAGCCGTTCATCATGGACAACGCGGTGGTGGTCGGGGTGGGCAACATCTACGCCAGCGAGGCGCTTTTCGCCGCCGGCATCGACCCACGGCGCGCGGCGGGCGCGATCTCCAGGGCGCGTTACCAGCGCCTGGCGCAGGAGATCAAGCGCATCCTCGCGCATGCCATCGAGCGCGGCGGCACGACCCTGCGCGACTTCGTCGGCGGCGACGGGCTGCCCGGCTATTTCCAGCAGGAGCTGTTCGTCTACGGTCGTGGCGGCGAGTTCTGCAAGGTCTGCGGCAGCACCCTGCGCGAGGTTCGCCTGGGCCAGCGCGCCAGCGTGTATTGCGGCCGCTGCCAGCGCTGAGGCGTGACCTCTCGGCGATGATAAGAAGCGCACGCTGACAATTGCCGCGGCGCTGTTATAGTTACGGCCAACGCCCCGCATCCCCTGAAGGACCGCCCGATGAACCTGTTTCGTTGCACTGCTCTTGTCTTGGCGCTGACCACCGTCTCGCTGGCTTTGCCTGCCCAGGCCGGGCAGGTAGTGGAGGAGAACTCGTCCGGCGACCCGATGTACACCGTCGAGGCGCCACCTGCGTATGCAATGATCGGCGATCTGGTTATTGCGCGGCCCCTGCTGATCGCGGCGACCGTGATCGGCGCGGCTGCGTTCGTCGTGGCACTGCCGTTCACCGCTGCGAGTGGCAGCATCGGCGACTCTGGCAAGGCGCTGGTGGTCGATCCCGGCAAGGCTGCCTTCGTGCGTTGCCTGGGCTGCACCACCACCGGTTACAACCACGCCGACTGAGGCGAACCCCGCTGCAAAGAAAAGCCGGTCAATCGACCGGCTTTTTCATGGCCCTCGGAAACACCGCGGCGGTGCCGATGCCGCGGGGGTCGCTGGCGGCTTCGACGCGGTTGGACGGCTTGTGCCAGCGCAGCACCTGCAAATTGCCGTAGCGCCGGTCGACCTGCCTGAGCGTATAGCCGCGCGCCTGCAGCTCGGCGACTTCCGCGGCGCTGAAGGCATCCGCCTCGTACTCCAGCACGTCCGGCAGGTATTGATGATGGAAGCGTGGCGTCTTCGGCCATTCGGCCACCGGCTTGCCGTCGAGGTAGTCCAGCACGGCGAGCAGCACCATGCTCGGGATGCGGCTGCCGCCGGGCGTGCCGAAGGCAGCGAAGTCGTCGCGGCTCTCGATGAAGGTGGGGCTCATGCTCGACAGCGGGCGCTTGCCGGGGGCGATGGCGTTGGCCTGGCTGCCGCTGAGCGCGTAGGTATTGGAACCCTGCGGATCGGCTGCGAAGTCGTCCATCTCGTCGTTGAGCAGCACGCCGCTGCCGGCCGGGCTGAAGGCGGCGCCGAAGGGCAGGTTGATCGATAGGGTGGCGGCGACCGCGCGCCCGTCGGCGTCGAGCACGGCGAAGTGCGTGGTGTTATCGCCTTCGCGCCAGGCGGGCGAGGGCGGCAGTTCGGCGCTCGGGGTGGCCCTGGTCGGGTCGATGCCAGCGGCGAGGCCCTTCAGGTAATCGGCGCGCAGCAGCTTGGCCAGCGGCGCGGCGACGAAATCCGGGTCGCCGAGCAGGCCGCGGTCGCGGTAAGCGCGGCGTAGCACTTCGGTGACGTAGTGCGCGCGCTGCAGCTTGTCGGCCTCCGCCAGCGGCAGTTGCTGCAGCATGGCGAGGCTCTGCGCCAGGGCCATGCCGCCGGCCGAGGGCGGCGGCGCAGCGATCAGCTCGCGGCCGCCGGCGAGGGCGAAACGCAGCGGCGTGCGTTCGACCACGCGGTACTTGTCCAGGTCTTCCAGGGTCCAGATGCCACCGGCGGCGCGCACGCCGTCGACCAGCCGCTGCGCCACGGCGCCCTTGTAGAACCCGTCGCGGCCCTGTTCGGCCAGTGCTTCTAGGGTGGCGGCCAGTTCCGGCTGGCGCAGCACGCTGCCTTCGGTCGGGACGTCGCCGTCCACCAGGAACAGCCGTGCGCTTTCCGCATCGTCGCGCAGCGCGGCGAGGCGCCAGGCGGCGCGTTCGCGGTAGACGGCGTCGACCGCGAAACCGTCGCGGGCTAGCCGGATCGCCGGCGCCAGCGCGCGTTTGAGCGGCAGCTTGCCGTAGCGTGCGGAGAGGTCGACCAGCGCCGCCGGCAGGCCGGGAACCGCCGCGGCCAGCGCGCCGTCGAGGGACAGCCGCGGCTGCACGGCGCCGTCGCGCCGGTAGAGGTCGGCATTGGCGGCCTGCGGAGCGCGCTCACGGGCGTCGAGGAAGTTGTAGCGCAGCGGATCGCCCGGGCGGCGCAGCAGGAAGAAGCCGCCTCCGCCGAGTCCCGAGCCGTAGGGTTCGACCACCGCCAGCGCGGCGGCCACGGCGACGGCGGCGTCGAAGGCGTTGCCGCCGTCATCGAGGATTTCCCGGCCGGCGGCGGTGGCCTGCGGGTGCGCACTGGCGACGGCGGCCTCGCCGGTGCTCTGGGCCTGGGCGGTGCAGACGAGAAGGAGGGCGGCGAAGCCGAGGAACGCCCGCTGCAAGCGGCGCATGTCAGGCCTTGCCCGTGATGATCAGGTACTTGCTCATCAACTGCTCCCGAGTCTCGACGCGCGCCTCGTCGAGGGGAATGCAGTCCACCGGACACACCTGCTGGCACTGCGGTTCGTCGTAGTGGCCGACGCACTCGGTGCACAGGTTGGGATCGATGACGTAGATCTCCTCGCCTTGGGAAATCGCCCCGTTCGGGCACTCGGGTTCGCAGACGTCGCAGTTGATGCAATCGTCGGTGATTTTCAGGGACATCGAACAACTCCTGCCGAGGCGAACGGCCTGGGCACTGGCAAGGTGGCCGTAAATTGTGCCGCATCGTCGCCGGGCTTGCACGCCGCGGCGGCGAATGGGTAGGGGCGCGGCGTTCGATCCGGCCGCGCGCGAAGGGTTCCCGCTCAGCGCTTGAAGCGTTGCGCGAGGGCCCGGGCGACCGCCGGATGAACGAACTTGGTGATGTCGCCGCCGAGGTTGGCGATCTCGCGGACTAGCGTCGAGGAGATGTAGGAGTAGTGCTCCGACGGCGTGAGGAACAGGCTCTCCACGTCCGGCGCCAGTTGACGGTTCATGTTCGCCAGCTGGAATTCGTACTCGAAGTCGGACACCGCGCGCAGGCCGCGCAGGATGATGTTGGCCTGCTGCTCCTTGACGAAATGCGCCAGCAGCGTGGAGAAGCCGACCACCTCGACGTTGGGCAGGTGCCGGGTCACTTCGCGGGCCAGTTCGACGCGTTGCTCCAGGGGGAACAGCGGGTTCTTCTTCGGGTTGGCGGCGACGGCGATGACCACGCTGTCGAACAGTTTCGATGCGCGTTCGATGAGATCGCCGTGCCCCTGGGTGATGGGGTCGAACGTACCCGGGTACAGCACTCGGTTCATCGCGATGTCCTGGCAGGATCAAGGGGACCCGGATGGTAGCGCAGCAGGCCGGAGCGGCCAAGCGGGGCGCGATGGCGTGATCGTCGGCATTCTTGTGGCGAATGGGCGGGATGCGCGCCGCGCCGAAGCGGTGCTGCGCGGCTCACGCCTTCAGCCGCTCGGCCAGGTGCGTGGCCAGCTGGGCGGTGAGCCCGTAGACCGACAGCTGCGGGTTGGCGCCGATGCTGGTGGGGAACAGCGAGCCGTCGTGGATCGACAGGTTCTGCAACTGGTGATGCCGGCCCAGGCTGTCGGCGACCGACCGTTTGGGGTCCTCGCCCATGGCGCAGCCGCCCATCACGTGGGCACTGCCCAGGCGCGTGCGGAACAGCTCCAGGCGCAGGCCGTCGATCAGCTCGCGCGCGGCCTTTGGCGTGGTCACGTAGTTGGCGTCGGCGTGCAGCGGCAGCACCGCCTTGGCGCCGGCGGCGAACTGGATCTCGGCCATGGTCTGGAAGGACCGGCGCAGGCCGTCCCAGGCGTAGTCGCTGACCTGATAATCGAGCACAGGCGAGCCGTCGCCGCGCAGCTCCACGCTGCCGCCCGTGCTCTGCGGGTGGAAGCCGTCGCGCAGCAGGGCGAGCATCACGTTGGTGTGCGGCAACTGTTCCATGCGCAGCGCGTTTTCCTCGCCGAAGCGGCCGAGCAGGGTGGAGGACAGCGCCGGTTGTAGCGGCGGCACTTCGAGCTTGAAGGACATCCGCCCTGTGGGGCCGTCGTCCCACTGGAAATGGTCCGAATAGATCGACTGCGGTGCCCCGTAGAACGGGTTGATGACCTGCTCGAACTGCGCGGCGGAGAAGTTCACCAAGTGCAGGAAGGTGCGCTTGCCGGTGCGCCCGTGCGGGTCCGGCGCGGCGGAGCGCAGGAGGATCGCCGGGGTGTTGATGCCGCCGCCGGCGAGCACGTAATGCCGCGCCTTGACCGTGATGCGTCGCCCGGTCGGCGCCACGCAGCGTGCGTCCAGCGCCTGGCAGCTCAACCCGGTGACCTTGTCGCCGTCGAGCAGCAGTTTGTCGGCGCGAGCCAGGTAGAGCAGCTCGCCGCCCTTGTCGAGGGTTGCCGGAATGGTCGTCACCAGCATCGATTGTTTGGCGTTGGTCGGGCAGCCCATGCCGCAGTAACCGATGTTCCAGCAACCACGGACGTTGCGCGGGATGACTTTCCAGTGATAGCCGAGCTTCTCGCAGCCCATGCGCAGCACGTCGTTGTTGCCGTTCGGCGGCAGCGCCCAGGGCGTCACGCCGAGGCGCTCCTCCATGCGCGCGAACCAGGGCGCCATCTCGGCGGCGCTGTGGCCCCTGACGTCGTACTCGCTTGCCCAGTGTTCGAGGGTCGGCTCCGGGGTGCGGAAGCTGGAGGTCCAGTTGACCAGCGTGGTGCCGCCCACTGCGCGACCCTGGAGGATGACGATGGCGCCGTCCTTGCTCATCCGGCCGATGCCTTCCTGATAGAGGCTCGGGTACGCCTCGGCCTCCTGCATCTTGAAGTCGCTGCTGGTCTTCAGCGGACCTTCCTCGATCAGCAGCACCTTGTAGCCGGCGGCGCTGAGGATTTCCGCCGTGGTGCCGCCGCCGGCGCCGGTGCCGACGATGGCCACGTCGCATTCCAGGGTCAGGTCGCTTTCCAGGCGCGAGCCGTCGTGGGTCTTCCAGCCGCGGGCCAGGCCTTCGCGGAACGGATCGGGTACGGGCATTCAGGCTTCTCTCTTGTTCTTATGGGGTCCGAATTCGCAACGCGCTTGCGGGCTGGCGGGCGACGCGCCGCCATCGTCAGATCGTCGGCGGGCCGGGATAGCCGCAATGCGCCCAGGACTCCTGGCGGCTGTACCAGGCCATCATCACCAGCTTGAGCAGGGACTCGTGGCCCATGCGCAACAGGGAGATGGAGCTGTCCTGCCAGCGTGCGAGGAACTGGCGGATGTCGTCGGCTCCGGCGTTGTCCCAACTGCCCCACACGCCGGTCAGCGGCCCGCGGGTGATCGGCAGGGCGAGCACGTCGAACAGTTGCAGGGTCAGCGTGAGCAATTCCGGGGAGAGGTGGTCGAGGCTGTAGTCGAGGCTCTGCAGGGTGCCGTCGATCGCCGCGGGCATCTGCGCGGCAGGCACCCCGCCTTCGAGCATTACCGGGATCAGTGCGCGGAGAAAGGGCAGGTCGGTTTCGCGCAGCACGGTATAGCCGCTGGCCGGGCTGCTCGCCGAACAACCGCTGAGCGCGGCGCCGAAGCCGGCGGTGGCGAGGAACGCCGAGCCGACCAGGCCGACCCTGAGCAGGCCGCGGCGGCTGAGCGCCGGGGTGGAAAGCGTGGTGTTGGTCATTCGTGTGGTCACTCTAGGGTTCGCCGCACCGCGTCAGCGGATGAACAGTCTGTAGACCAGCTTCTGGATCGCCTTGCCGTAGGGCGGGTAGATCATGCGCGCGGCGTTGAAGCGCGGTTTGCTGAACACCGCCTTGGCCTTGCTGAAGGTGAGGAATCCCTCGTGGCCGTGGTAGTGGCCCATGCCCGAGGGGCCGACGCCGCCGAAGGGCACGTCGTCCTGCGCGACGTGCAGTAGGGTGTCGTTGAGGCAGACGCCACCCGAGTGGGTCTGCGCCAGCACGCGGCGCTGCTCGGCCTTGTCGTAGCCGAAGAAGTACAGCGCCAGCGGGCGTGGCCGCGCGTTGACGTAGTCCAGCGCCTCGTCGAGCGTCCCGTAGGGAATCACCGGCAGCAGCGGACCGAAGATCTCGTCCTGCATCACGCGCATCTCGTCGTTCACGTCCAGCAACAGGGTGTGCGCCAGGCGCGCGCCCTGGCTCTGCGGGAACAGCGGCAGCAGGGTTGCGCCATGTGCCTGGGCATCGCTCAGGTAGTCGTTGAGCCGGGCCAGCTGGCGCGGGTTGATGATCGTCGTGTAGTCCGGATTGTTCTCCAGCGCCGGGAAGAAGCGCTGCACCGCCTCGCGGTAGGCGGCGACGAATTCCTGCAGGCGCGCCCGCGGCACCAGCACGTAGTCCGGGGCGATGCAGGTCTGCCCGGCGTTCAGCGTCTTGCCCCAGGCGATGCGCTCGGCGGCCTGCGCCATCGGCGCCTCGGCGCTGATGATCACCGGAGACTTGCCGCCCAGTTCGAGGGTCACCGGCACGAGGTTGTCCGCCGCCGCGCGCATCACCTGGCGGCCGATGCCCGTGGCGCCGGTGAATAACAGGTGGTCGAAGGCCAGGCGCGAGAAGGCGATGCCCACCTCGACGTCGCCCTCGACCACCGCCACCAGGTCTTCCGGATAGATCTTCGCCAGCAGGGTCTTGAGCAGGCGCGAGGTGGCGGGTGTCGATTCGCTCATCTTGATCATCACCCGGTTACCCGCCGACAGCGCGCCGATCGCCGGACCGAGGGCGAGAAACAGTGGGTAGTTCCACGGCACCATCACGCCGATCACTCCCAGCGGCTGGTAAACCACCTGGGCGCTGGCCGGCTGGAACTGCAGCCCCACGGCGCGCCGCGAGGGCTTCATCCATTTGCGCAGGCGCTTGCGGGCATAAGCGATGCCGTGCAGGCAGGGCATGATTTCGGCGAGCAGGGTTTCATCGGCCGAGCGGTTGCCGAAGTCCGCGTTTATGGCGGCGACGATCGCCTGCTGTTCATCGAGCAGCAACCGGTGCAGATCGCCGAGGCGGCGGATGCGCGCCTCGGCGGAAGGCATCGGATCGGCCCGAAAGGCGGCGCGTTGCCGGGAGAGAAGCGCTTCCAGCGGCCCGGCATCCTGGGGGTGGACGGACGGCAGCGGGGTGATCAGGGCGAGATCGGCGGGCATGGCGGCACCTTGGCGGGGCGGTTGTTATTGTCGTTCGGGAATTTTTAGAGCAATTGCTCTAAAGTGTCAAATGTCGGGGCGCCCGCGCCTGTCGAGAGCCTGGGCGCCCGGCGCGAACCGCGCCAGCCAACCAAAAGCGGGTGCGGCCGATCCGTGGAGGTGTGCCCATGCGCCCCGCGTTGTACCTTGTGCCCACCTGCCCCCATCGAGCGAGCCATGCCGCCAGCACCCAAGACCCGCGAGCGCATCGTCCAGGCCAGCCTGCAACTGTTCAACGCGCAGGGCGAACGCAGCGTGACCACCAACCACATCGCCGCGCACCTGCAGATTTCGCCGGGCAACCTGTACTACCACTTCCGCAACAAGCAGGCGATCATCGCCGAGTTGTTCGCCGAGTACGAAAGCCGCGTGGATGTCTTCCTGCGCCGTCCGGAGCGCGCGCTGACGGTGGACGACAAGACCTTCTATCTGGAAGCGGCGCTCGCCGCGATGTGGCACTACCGCTTCCTCCACCGCGACCTCGAACACCTGCTGGAAACCGACGCCGCGCTGGCCGAGCGCTACCGGCAGTTCGCCCAGCGCTGCCTGACCCACGTGCAGGCCATCTACGCCGGCTTCGTCGAGGCCGGCATCCTGAGCATGACCCCGGCGCAGGTGGAGGCGCTGAGCCTGAATGCCTGGATCATGATGACCTCCTGGGTGCGCTTCCTCTGCACCGTGCGCGGCGCCTCCGCCGAGCTCGACGAGGACCTGATGCGGCGTGGCGTCTACCAAGTGCTGGCGCTGGAAGGCGGCTACCTCACCCCCGCCGCGCAGGGTGCGGTGGATCGGCTCTACGACCGTCTGTTCGTGCCATTGGAACGAGTGCTCGGGCAGGAATAGCTGTCCAGGACGTAGGGTGGATCACGCTTCATCGATCCACCGGCGGAGCGACGTGGATGGGAACAGGGCCTGGCTAGCGCTTCGCCAACTGCGCCAGCCACTGCGGGATGCGGCGCTCCAGGTAGTACACCGGGCGCCGCGGCGAGCCCTCGACGAAGCCGACGTGCCCGCCTTTCGCCTGCAGCTCCAGGGTGGTGCTGGCCGATAGCTCGTCCACCGTCGGCACGCTGTGGGCGAAGACGAACGGATCGTCGGCGGCCTGGATGATCAGCGTCGGCACGCGGATGTCGCCGAGGAAATAGCGGCTCGACGAGCGCCGGTAGTAATCCTGCGCATCGGCGAATCCGTGCAGCGGCGCGGTGATGCGTCCGTCGAAATCCCAGAAGGTGCGCACATCGTCCAGCGGACCGAGCTTCTCCATCACCGACAGCCGGTCGGCCATGCCCTGGTGGGCGAACAGGCGCTGCTTGTCCTTCACGTAGGCGAGCATGGCGCGCATGAAATGCGCCTGGTAGACGCGCGAAAACCCCAGGCCGATGCGGTCGGCGCACTGGTCCAGGCGAAAGGGCACCGACACCGCCACGGCGCCCCGCAGCGGGCAGTTCGCGGCGCGCTCGCCGAGGTACTTGAGCAGCACGTTGCCGCCCAGCGAATAGCCCACCGCGTGCAGCGGCGCCAGCGGACGCTTGCGCTGCAGGTGTTCGATGACCGCGCCGAGGTCGTCGCTGGCGCCGGAGTGGTAGGCGCGCGGCAGCAGGTTCGGCTCGCCCGAGCAGCCGCGCCAGTTGATCGCCACGCTGGCCCAGCCGTTCTCGCCCAGGCGCCCCTGCAGGCCCATCACATAGTGCGAGGCGGACGAGCCGGTGAGTCCGTGCAGCACCAGCACCAGCGGCGCATCGGTGTCGCGCGGGCCGTGCCAGTCGAGATCGATGAAATCGCCGTCCTCCAGCCATAGCCGCTCACGCTGGCGCTCGAGCGGCTGCGGCCTGCGGCAGAACGGCGACCACAGCGTCTGCAGGTGCGGGCCGGGCAGCCACCAGGCGGGCTGGAAGGGGGCGTCGGGCATGCGGGGACAATCCTCGGGAGGTTTTATCGGCGTCATGCTACCGCGTAGGACTGTTGCCGGGCACGTCGCTGGCACGATCGCCGCGAATGGCTAGGATGGTGGCATCCGCCTCGCTGCGGAGGGATCGCGCCGGACTGCTCGGTCCAACGATGGGAGAGAACAATGAACAATAATCCCCACCCCCCGGCGCCCCTGCGCGTGCTGATCATCGGCGCCGGTTTCGCCGGCCTGGGTCTGGCGATCAAACTGCGCCAGGCCGGCATTGAGGACTTTCTGATACTCGAGAAGGCCGACGACATCGGCGGCTGCTGGCGCGACAACCACTACCCTGGCGCCGCCTGCGACGTGCCCTCGCACCTGTATTCCTATTCCTTCGAGGCGAAGGCCGACTGGTCGCGCAAGTTCGCCCCGCAGGCGGAGATCCTCGCCTACCAGCAGCAGTGCGTGGCGAAGTACCGGCTGCGGCCGTTCATCCGCTTCGGCTGTGAGGTCGCCGAGGCGCGCTTCGACGCAGAAGCCGGCGTCTGGAATGTGCTGGACGGCGAGGACCGGCGTTATTCCGCGCGGGCGCTGGTCAGCGCCACCGGCCAGCTCAGCCGGCCGCTGTATCCGTCGCTTCCCGGACTGGGACGCTTCGCCGGGGAACGCTTCCATTCGGCGCACTGGCGGCATGGCCTGGACCTGCGCGGCAAGCGGGTGGCGGTGATCGGCACCGGTGCCAGCGCGATCCAGTTCGTGCCGGCGATCGCAGGCGAGGTCGCCCGGTTGCATCTGTTCCAGCGCAGCGCCGCCTACGTGATCGCCAAGCCGGATCGCGCCTACGCACCCTGGGAGCGTCGCCTGAAGGCGCGCCTGCCGTGGCTGCAGCGCCTCGACCGCGGCCTCAAGTACGTGCAGCACGAGGCGCGGGTGCTGGCCTTCTCGGTGTTTCCGCCGCTGATGAAGGTGATGCGCCTGCGCTTTCTCTGGCACCTGCGCCGCAGCATCGCCGATCCGGCGCTGCGCCGGCGGCTGCAGCCGGACTATCCGCTGGGTTGCAAGCGCATCCTGATCAGCAACGACTTCTACCCGGCGCTGGCGCGAAGCAACGTGGAACTGGTGGATACGGCGATCCGCGAGGTGGTCCCGAGCGGCGTGGTCACTGCCGACGGCCGCTTGCGCGAGGTCGACGCGATCATTTACGGCACCGGCTTCGCCGCCACCGAATTCCTCGCCCCCATGCGGCTGTACGGCCTCGACGGACGCGAGCTCGGCGCCGCCTGGAAGGACGGCGCCGAGGCCTACAAAGGCATCAGCGTCGCCGGCTTCCCCAACCTGTTCATCCTCTACGGACCGAACACCAACCTCGGCCACAACTCGATCCTCTACATGCTCGAGAGCCAGTTTTCCTATGTGCTGGCCTGCCTGCGCCGCCTCGACGGGTTGCGCTACCTCGACCTCAAGCCGCAGGTGCAGGCCGCGTTCAACCAGCGCCTGCAGGAGGACGTGCGGCACACCGTGTGGGAGCGCGGCTGCCACAGCTGGTACAAGACCGCCGCCGGCAAGAACACCAACAACTGGCCGGGCTTCACCTTCCGTTACCGCCAGCAGACCCGCCTACCGGAGTTCACCGATTATGACCTTGTCCGTTGATATCCCGGCGTCCGCGGGCGCGTCCCAGCGTCTGCTCGGCGGGTTGCTGCGCGGTACCCTGCGCCTATTGTTTCGCGGGCTGATCCGCCCGCCGATGCCGATTACCGGGCAGCGCTTGGTGCTTCGCGTGCTCGCCGCGGCGACGCTGACGCCGCGCGGCGTTCGTCGCCAGCGCGGGACGATCGGTGGAGTTCCTTGCGAATGGCTGCGCGTGCCGCACGCCGAGGCTCGGGTGCTGCTGTACCTGCACGGGGGGGCCTACGTCATCGGCTCGCCGGCCACCCACCGCTCGATCACCGCGAACCTGGCCAGGCGCTGCGGCGCGGACGTCTGCGCGCTGGACTACCGGCTGGCGCCCGAACATCCCTATCCGGCGGCGTTGGAGGATGCATTGGCTGCATACGCGGCGCTGTTGGAGCAGGGCACGCCGGCGTCACGGATCGTCTTCGCCGGGGACTCGGCCGGTGGCCACCTGGCGCTGATCACCGCGCTCGCGCTGAAGGCGCGCGGTATGCCGTTGCCCGCGGCGCTGGTGCTGTTCTCGCCGCTGACCGATGCCGGCGGCAGCGAACGGCACGCCCCGGCAGCCGGCGATCCGCTGCTCTCCTCGGCGTGGATCGAACAGGCGGCGCACGCATTCTTCCCGTCGCACATCCCGCGCGAGGCGCCCGAGCTGTCACCGCTGAATGCCGACCTGACCGGCCTGCCGCCGTTGCTTATCCAGGTCGGCGAGGACGAGATCCTGCGCAATGACAGCTTGCGCCTGGCCGAGCGCGCGTCGGCGGCGGGCGTGAGCGTGCGCCTGCAGCGCTACCTCGGCTGCTGGCACGTGTTCCAGGCGCATGCTGGCGTGCTGGCGGTGGCCGACCGGGCGCTGGACGAGGTGGCGCGTTTCGTCGCACCGGGGATGAACAGCATCCTCATTACCGGCGCCGCCTCCGGTATCGGCGCCGCCACGGCGCGACTTTTCCACGCCCGCGGGTGGCGCGTCGGTCTGCTCGATCAAGACGGCGAGGCACTGGCGGCGCTGGCCGGGGAGCTGGAGGGCGCCTGGCATGCCGAACTGGATGTGCTGGACAGGCCGGCGGTGAGCGCGGCGCTGGACGCGTTCGTCCAAGCCTGTGGCGGCCACCTGCGCATGTTGTTCAACTGCGCCGGCATTCTGCGTTTCGGCGCCTTCGCCGAGATCACTGCCGAGGAGCACGGGCGTATCGTCGCGATCAACGTGGAGGGGCTGATTAACTGTTGCCATGCCGCGTTTCCCCATTTGCGCCGAACGCCCGGGGCGCAGGTGTTGAACATGGGTTCGGCCTCCGGGCTCTACGGCGTGCCACAGATGGCCAGCTACTCGGCGTCGAAATTCGCCGTGCGCGGGTTGACCGAGGCGTTGGAGCTGGAGTGGCGGCCACACGGGATTCGCGTCGCCGACCTGATGCCGCCCTTCGTGCGCACGCCGATGGTCATCCGGCAGACCTTCGAGCCGCCGGTGCTGCGCAGGCTGGGGTTGCGCATGGGACCGGAGACGATCGCCGAGGCGGCCTGGCGGCACACCACCTGTGAGGCCGTGCACCGGCCGATAGGCGCGCAGTTCAAGGCACTTTACTGGGCCGGGCAGCTGTCGCCGCCGTGGATGAATCGGCTGGTGATGCGCTGGCTGAGCCGTTGATGCCGGCCCGGCCAGGCTCCAGGGTGCGCTAGCCGCGCTCCCAGAGCGCGTAATGCACCTGCCCGGCGTTCTTCTCGCGGTGCAGGCGCCAGTTGGCGGGCATCGGCAGGCCTGACGGAGCCCCTTCGCTTTCGGTGTAGATCCAGGCGCGCGCGGCCAGCCAGCCGCGGTTTTCCAGCAGCTCGCAGCTGGTCTGCAGCAGGTTCTGGTGGAAGGGCGGATCGAGGAAGACTACGTCGAACGGCTGCGCGGCCTGGTTTTCCAGGTAACGCAGGGCGTCGCCCTGGACCAGTTGCCCGCGCCCGCAGGCCAGGGTGTCGAGGTGCTGGCGCAGCGCGGCCAGCGCCTCGCCGTTGGTGTCCAGCGCCAGGGTCTGCCCGGCGCCGCGCGACAGCGCTTCGAGGAACAGCGCGCCGCTGCCGGTGTAGGCATCCAGCACGCGTGCGCCCTCGATGTACGGCGCCAGCCAGTTGAACAGCGTCTCGCGAACCCGGTCCGGGGTCGGCCGCAGGGCCGGGCCGTTGGGAAAGGCGAAACGCCGGCTGCGCCATTCGCCGCCGATGATGCGCAGCGATCCCGTGCCGCCATGGGGCTTGGCGGCGCTACGCGAGGGTTTGACGGTCTGTCCGCGCATCAGTGCTCCGGGACCCCGAGGGGCTGTTCGGCGGGTTTGTCGGTCGGCGCCGGCAACGGCTTCTGCGCCACCGTGGGGCCGGCCGTGACGACGACGAAGTCATCGGCGGAGAGGTGTTTCGCCATCGCCGCCCTGACCTGTTCGACGCTCAGCGCCTGGGCCTGGTTCATGAAGTCCTGCAGATAACTCAGCGGCAGGTCATAGAAACCCATGGCGCCCAGTTGGCCGACGATGTCGGCGTTGCTCGCGGTGGTCAGCGGGAAACTGCCGGCCAGCTCGCGCTTGGCGTCGTCGAGTTCCTTCTGCGTGGGGCCTTCGGCGAGGTAGTCGCGGACGATCTGTTGAACCAGCCCGAGCGTGCCTTCGCTCTGCTCGGCGCGGGTCTGCAGGCTGATCATGAACGGCCCGCGCGCCTGCATGCCGGAGAAGCCGGAGCTGACGCCGTAGGTCAGGCCGCGTTTCTCGCGCACCTCTTTCATCAGCCGGGTGCCGAAACCGCCGCCGCCGAGAATCTGGTTGCCCATGAACAGCGCCGCGTAATCCGCGTCTCCGCGCTTGATGCCGAGCTGGGCGAGCAGGATGTGGGTCTGTTTGGAGGGGAACTCGATATGGCTGAGGCCGGGTTTCGGCGCCTGCGGTTCGGCCATCTTCGCCAGTGCCGGGCCTTTCGGAAGGGCGCTGGAGACCTGCGCGGCGATGGTTTCCGCCTCGCTGCGCGAGAGGTCGCCGACCAGTGCGATCACCACGTTGCCGGCGGCATAGGCCTTCTGGTGGAAGGCGCGCAACTGTTCCAGGCTGATCGCCGGGAGGGTCGCCTCGTTGCCGTCGCTGGGGTGCGCGTAGGGGTGGTCGCCGTAGAGACGCTCGAACAGCGCATCGCCGGCCAGCTTGCCGGGGTTCTGCTTTCGGTACTCGAAGCCGGCCAGCAGCTGGTTCTTGATCCGCGCCAGCGAGTCGGCGGGGAAGGTCGGCTTGCCGATCACTTCGGCGAACAGCGCCAGCGCCGGCTCGCGCTTGTCGACCGCGCTCAGGCTGCGCAGGCTGGCGATGGCCATGTCGCGGTAGGCGCCGTTGCCGAAGTCGGCACCCAGGCCCTCGAAGCCTTCGGCGATGGCGCCGACATCCTTGCCGGCGACGCCTTCGTTGAGCATCGCGTTGGTCAGCGTGGCCAGGCCGGGCACGTCGCCGTCCTGGGCGCTGCCAGCGGCGAAGGTCAGGCGCAGGTCGAACATCGGCACCTCGCGGGCCTCGACGAAGAGCACCTTGGCGCCCTCGGCGGTCTGCCAGCTCTGGATGTCCAGGTTGCGGTAGCTCGGCGCCTTCTTGTCCAGCTCGGCCAGCGACTCGAGCCTGGCCTGCGCTTCGCTCTGGTGTGGCACGGCTTGCGCGGCGGGCTGGCGGTCATGGTTGACGTACACGGCCAGCAGCACGATGAGAATGATCAGGACGAGGCCGAACAGGCTGTGGCGCAGGTCGTTGCTGGACTCACTCATCGTGGGCTTCCTCAGGCAGAACGTGGGCGACGCTCAGCCGCGTGCGGGTGAAATAGGTGCTGGCGGCGGCCTGGATATCCGCCGGGGTGACGGCTTCGAGATCGGCGAGCTCCTGGTCCATCAGCTTCCAGGACAGGCCGACGCTTTCGAGCTGACCCATGGTGTTGGCCTGGCTGGTGATCGAGTCGCGCTCGTAGACCAGCCCGGCGATCACCTGGGCGCGGACACGGGCCAGTTCCTCGGCGGACGGCGGGGTTTTCTTCAGCTCGTCGAGCAGGCGCCAGACGCCGGCTTCGGTGTCGGCCAGGGTCTTGCCCGTCTGCACGTTGGGCGTGGCGCTGACGACGAACAGGCTGTCGCCGCGGGTATAGGCCTCGTACCAGGCTGACGCGCCGGAAACCAGCTCCTCGCCACGCTCCAGCCGCGACGGCAGTCGTGCGCTGTAGCCGCCGTCGAGCAGCGCTCCGATCAGGCGCAGGGCGTTGACCTCCCGCGGATTCTTGGCGGTCGCCAGGCCCGGCACGTTGAAACCCATGATCAGGCTCGGCAGCTGGGTCTTGACGTGCAGCGTCAGGCGCCGCTCGCCGGGTTCCGCCAGCTCCAGCGGACGTTTGGAAGAGGGCACCGCGCGTTTCGGGATGTTGCCGAACCAGCGCTGGGCGAGCGCCTTGACCTCGTCGGCGCTGACATCGCCGACCACCACCAGGGTGGCGTTGTTCGGCGCATACCAGCTCTGGTACCAGGCGCGCAGTTCGTCGATCTGCATGCGCTCGAGGTCGGCCATCCAGCCGATGGTGGGAATGCTGTAGCCGCTGGCCGGGTAGGCCATGGCCTTGAAGCGCTCGAAGGCGAGGGCGTTCGGCTTGTCGTCGGTGCGCAGGCGGCGTTCTTCCTTGATCACTTCGATCTCGCGGCTGAACTCGTCGGCCGGCAGCTTGAGCCCGGCCATGCGGTCGGCTTCCAGCTCGAGGGCGACGTTCAGGCGATCGCGCGCCAGCACCTGGTAGTAGGCGGTGTAGTCGTCGCTGGTGAAGGCGTTTTCCTCGGCGCCGAGGTCGCGCAGGATCAGCGAGGCCTCGCCCGGGCCGAGCTTGCGGCTGCCCTTGAACATCATGTGTTCTAGGGCGTGAGAGAGCCCGGTGCGACCCGGCTGTTCGTAGCTCGAGCCGACCTTGTACCAGAGCTGGGAGACCACCACGGGGGCGCGGTGGTCCTCGCGGACCAGGACCTTGAGGCCGTTGTCGAGGCTGAATTCGTGGGTGGGCGAGGGTTCCGCGGCCAGCAGCGGCAGCGGCATGCAGAGGGCGCCGAGGAGCACACCGGCGACACGGCAGAGAAGCGCTTTGTTCATCGAATGGACCTTTCGGGCGGGCCGCCGGGTCTTAGCCTCAGCGGGCGAGGAGGTGCTAGGATACGCATCCATTTTCCCGGCGGCCATGCCTGTCGGGGCCGCCCTGCGACGCTGCCTTCGCGGGTGGCGGAAAACCTGCTCGAGTCGCCAGGTGTGTCGTCCCTTTCGTTTCGCCCCGTTCGGCCGACGCCCTCTTTATGTTTGGACGAGCCCGCTGGCGCGGCGCTCCCTTGAGATACCCGTCCCCATGTTTGGTTCCAACGACGACAAGAAGCCCCCGGTCGCTCCGGAAGAGAAGAAAGGCCTGTTCGGCTGGCTGCGCAAGAAGCCGCAGGACAGCGCCGAGCCGACCCCGGCCGCGCCGCAGCCGGAGGCCGAGCCGAGCCTCGAAGAAACTCCCGCCGAGGCGTTGCCGAGCGCCAGCGCGCCGCAGCCGTTGGTGCTGGAAAACCTGCCTGAAAGCCTGGCCGAACCAGCGCCTGAGGTCGCGCCCTTGCCGCAGGCAGTCGTCGCCGAGCCCGAGCCGATCATTCCTGCTCTCGCCGCTGCGCCGGTTGAAGTCGCCAAACCCGTCGACAAGGCCGGTTTCTTCGCCCGTCTCCGTCAGGGCCTGTCGAAGACCAGCGCCAGTCTCGGCGAAGGCATGGCCAGCCTGTTTCTCGGCAGGAAGGCGATCGACGACGACCTGCTCGACGAACTGGAAACCCGCCTGCTGACCGCCGACGTCGGCGTCGAGGCCACCTCGGCGATCATGCAGAGCCTGACCAAGCGCGTGGCGCGCAAGGAGCTGGCCGACAGCGGCGCGCTGTACAAGGCGCTGCAGGACGAACTGGCCGCGCTGCTCGCTCCGGTCGAACAGCCGCTGCGGATTCCGGCGCAAATCCGCCCGTACGTGATCCTTGTGGTCGGCGTGAACGGTGCCGGCAAGACCACCACCATCGGCAAGCTGGCGAAGAAGCTCCAGCTCGAAGGTAAGAAGGTCATGCTCGCCGCCGGCGACACCTTCCGCGCCGCGGCCGTGGAACAGCTGCAGGTGTGGGGTGAGCGCAACAACATCGCGGTGATCGCCCAGCACACCGGCGCCGATTCCGCCTCGGTGATCTTCGATGCGGTGCAGGCCGCCAAGGCGCGCGGCGTCGACGTGCTGATCGCCGACACGGCCGGGCGTCTACACACCAAAGACAACCTGATGGAAGAACTGAAGAAGGTCCGCCGGGTGATCGGCAAGCTCGACGAGGCGGCGCCGCACGAGGTGCTGCTGGTGCTTGACGCCGGCACCGGGCAGAACGCGATCAACCAGACCAAGCAGTTCAACCAGGCGGTCGCGCTCACCGGCCTGGCCCTGACCAAGCTCGATGGCACCGCCAAGGGCGGGGTGATCTTCGCCCTGGCCAAGCAGTTCGGTCTGCCGATCCGCTACATCGGTGTCGGCGAAGGCATCGACGACCTGCGCGACTTCGAGGCCGAAGCCTTCGTCAAGGCGCTGTTCTCGGAGAAAACCCCCGCATGATCCGTTTCGATCAGGTCGGCAAGCGCTATCCCAATGGCCACGTCGGCATCCACGAGCTGTCGTTCCGTGTGAAGCGCGGCGAATTCCTCTTCGTCACCGGCCATTCCGGTGCCGGCAAGAGCACCCTGCTGCGGCTGCTGCTGGCGATGGAACGACCCACCACCGGCAAGCTGCTGCTCGCCGGACAGGACCTGTCGACCATCACCAACGCGCAGATTCCGTTCCTGCGCCGGCAGATCGGCGTGGTGTTCCAGAACCACCAGCTGCTCTTCGATCGCACGGTGTTCGACAACGTCGCACTGCCGCTGCAGATCCTCGGCCTGGGCCGCGACGAGATCGCCGAACGCGTCGGCACCGCGCTGGAGCGCGTCAGCCTGCACGACAAGGCCGAGCTGTATCCGGCCGACCTGTCCACCGGCCAGCAGCAACGCGTCGGCATCGCCCGCGCGGTGGTGCATCGCCCGGCACTGCTGCTCGCCGACGAACCCACCGGTAACCTCGACCCGCGCCTCGCCGCGGAGATCATGGGCGTGTTCGAGGACATCAACCGCCTCGGCACGACGGTGTTGATCGCCAGCCACGACCTAGCGCTGATCGCGCGCATGCGCCATCGCATGCTGACCCTGCAGCGCGGACGCCTGATCGGCGACGGGGAGGCCGCATGAGCGCCACCCGCATGCCGCCACCCAACCCGTCCGAGCGCGTCGGCGCGGCGCGTAAGCAGCAGCCGGAGCCGCAGCACCACGACGACGGCCCGGACTTCCGTACGTTGCTGCACGCCTGGCTGGAAAGCCATCGCGCCAGCCTGGTGGACAGCCTGCTGCGCCTCGGCCGGCAACCGATCGGCAGCTTCTTCACCTGCCTGGTGATGGCCATCGCCCTGAGCCTGCCGATGGGCCTGTCGCTGCTGCTGAGCAACGTCGAGCGGCTGGGCGGTTCCTGGCAGCGCGCCGCGCAGATTTCCCTTTACCTGCAGATGGACGCCACCGACAAGGATGGCGAGGCGATGCGCGACAACATCGCCACGATGCCGGGCGTGGCGGACGCCGAGTGGATCAGCCGGCAACGCGCGCTGGACGAGTTCCAGCAGCAGTCCGGCCTCGGCCAGGCGCTCAAGGAGTTGCCGGACAATCCGCTGCCTGGCGTTGTCCTGGTGACTCCAAACGAGATCGACAAGGCCGCCCTGGAGGCGCTGCGCCAGGCGTTGTCCGAGCTGCCCAAGGTGCAGCAGGCGCAGCTCGACCTGGTCTGGGTCGAGCGGCTCACCGCGATCCTCGGCCTCGGCGACCGCTTCGTCTTCGGCCTCACGGTGCTGCTGGTGCTGGCGCTGTTGCTGGTGATCGGCAATACCATCCGCCTGCACATCGAGAACCGCCGTACCGAGATCGAGGTGATCAAGCTGGTCGGCGGCACCGACAGCTACGTGCGCCGGCCCTTCCTCTACATGGGCGCGCTCTACGGCCTGGGCGCGGGGTTGCTGGCCTGGCTGGTGCTGGCCTTCGGGCTGGACTGGCTGAACCAGGCGGTGGTGCGTCTGGCGGGGCTGTACAACAGCGACTTCGCCCTTGCCGGCGTGCCGCTCGACGACGGCCTGTCGTTGCTGCTGGGGGCGGTGTTCCTCGGTTACATCGGTGCCTGGCTGGCCGTGGCGCGCCATCTACGCGAGCTGGCTCCGCGATGATTCGATCATCGAGATTCAGTTTTTAGATAGATAAAAGCTATATATTTCAATCGGTTGACGGCACCGTAGCAATCGGTATGGAAGGAACTTGGCGACCGTCTTGCAGTCCAATCGAGCAGTGATAAACTGCCCGACGTTTGATGAATCGGAGGATTCGAATGACCACTTCATTGCAACCTGTGCGTGCGTTGGTCCCAGGCTCGAACCTGGAGGCTTATGTGCACTCGGTCAACAGCATTCCGCTGCTGACCCTGGAGCAGGAACGCGAACTGGCCGGACGCCTCTTCTACCAGCAGGACCTCGAGGCGGCCCGGCAGATGGTGCTCGCGCACCTGCGCTTCGTCGTCCACATCGCACGCAGCTACGCCGGTTACGGGCTGAACCAGTCCGACCTGATCCAGGAAGGCAACGTCGGCCTGATGAAGGCCGTGAAGCGCTTCAACCCCGAAATGGGCGTGCGTCTGGTTTCCTTCGCGGTGCACTGGATCAAGGCCGAGATCCACGAATTCATCCTGCGCAACTGGCGCATCGTCAAGGTCGCCACGACCAAGGCGCAGCGCAAGCTGTTCTTCAACCTGCGCAGCCAGAAGAAGCGTCTGGCCTGGCTGAACAACGACGAAGTGCAGCGCGTGGCGGAAAGCCTTGGCGTCGAGCCGCGTGAAGTGCGCGAGATGGAAAGTCGCCTGAGCGGCCACGACATGGCCTTCGATCCGGCGGCGGATGCCGACGACGACAGTGCATTCCAGTCGCCGGCGCACTACCTCGAAGACCACCGCTACGACCCGGCCATGCAGATGGAAGACGCCGACTGGAGCGACAGTTCCTCCGCCGGTCTCTACGAGGCGCTGGAAGGCCTCGACGAGCGCAGCCGCGACATCCTCCAGCAGCGTTGGCTGGCCGAGGAGAAGGCGACCCTGCATGACCTGGCCGCCAAGTACAACGTCTCCGCCGAGCGTATCCGCCAACTGGAGAAGAACGCCATGAACAAGCTCAAGGGCTCGATCCAGGCGTAAGCGACCGATAATGAAAAAGCCGCACCCGGGTGCGGCTTTTTTCTGTCTGCGATTCGCTGATCCGGGGACGGCCTCAGGGCAGCCGGCCTTTGAGCGCCATCAGGTAGTCGCTGCCACCCAGTTGCCGGCTTTGCTGGCGAATCCAGCTGGCACGGCGGCTGACGTAGGCGCTGGGTCGGCTGGCGCTCCATTCGCGCGGATTCGGCAGCACTGCGGCGAGCAGACTGGCCTGGCGCGCCGAGAGGTAGGCGGCGCCTATGCCGAAGTGATGCTGCGCTGCGGCCTCGGCGCCGAAGATGCCGTTACCGAACTCGACGCTGTTTAGGTAGACCTCGAGGATGCGCTGCTTCGGCCAGAGCAGCTCCAGCAGGCCGGTGAACCACACTTCCAGGCCCTTGCGCAGCCAACTGCGACCGGACCAGAGGAACAGGTTCTTCGCCGTTTGCTGGCTCAGCGTGCTGGCGCCGCGCAGCGAGCCGCCGCGTTCGTTGTGCGCCATCGCCGCCTGGATCGCCGCGATGTCGAAGCCCCAGTGCTCAGCGAATTTCTGGTCCTCGCCGGCGATCACCGCGATCTTCAGGTCGTCCGGCAGCTGTTTCCAGGGCCGCCAGGTGCGCTGCAGATCGATCGGCTCACCGTCGGTCCACGACTCGATCTTGCGCTCCACCATCAGCGCCGTGAGCGGCGGCGGTACCCAGCGAAGTACCAGTACCAGCAGGGCGCTGAGGGCGACGAAGCCAAGGAGAAGCTTGACCAGGCGACGGTACAGCGTTCGGAGCATGGGCTGGCCTCAATCCGTTGTGGGCCGGTCGACAGGCTGCGACTGAGGGTCGCGACAGGTCCGATCCGGAATAGGAATAATCGGTGCGGCGCGCCATTATAGCGGCGCATTCCCGCCATCTGGAGTTACACATGCTGCGCCTGCATCTGATGCTTTCCGCGTTCTTCGGTTTCACCGGCGTGGCCCTTGGCGCATTCGCAGCGCATGGCCTGAAGAGCCGCCTCAGCGCCGAATACCTCGCGGTGTTCCAGACCGGCGTGCATTACCAGATGATCCACGCCCTCGCCCTGTTCGGCGTTGCGCTGCTCTCGCTGCATGCGCCGAGCCGGCTGCTGGGCATCGCCGGCGGTGCCTTCGTTCTCGGCATCCTGCTGTTTTCCGGCAGCCTTTACGCGCTGATCCTGGTCGGTATCGGCAAGCTCGGCATCATCACCCCGATCGGCGGTGTGGCCTTCCTGGTCGGCTGGGCGTGCCTGGGGCTGAGCGCTTGGCGCCTCACCGCCTGATCGTTCCGGGACGAATGGTGCCCGATGCCCTTGGTCCACCGGGGCGATCGGGCTAGAATGCCGACCCCGTAAAATCGCGACCATTCCAGCCCATGCATATCCAGTTGAACGGCGAATCCTTCGAGCTCCCTGACGGCCAGACCGTCGCGGACCTGCTCGTGCGCCTCGATCTGGTCGGGCGCCGGGTGGCCGTCGAGCTCAATCTGGACATCGTTCCGCGTAGCCAGCACGCCAGCACGTCGCTGGCCGAAGGCGACCAGGTCGAGGTCGTCCATGCCATCGGTGGCGGTTAACCGCACGAGGAGTTTCCCATGAGCGCAGTCCCCAACGACAAGCCTTTCGTCCTGGCCGGTCGTACCTACCAGTCGCGCCTGCTGGTCGGCACCGGCAAATACAAGGATCTGGAGGAAACCCGCGCCGCCATCGAAGCCTCCGGCGCGGAGATCGTCACCGTCGCCGTGCGGCGCACCAACCTCGGCCAGAACCCCGGCGAGCCGAACCTGCTCGACGTGATTCCGCCGTCGCGCTACACCATCCTGCCGAACACCGCCGGCTGCTTCGACGCGGTCGAGGCGGTGCGCACCTGCCGCCTGGCTCGAGAGCTGCTGGATGGGCACAAGCTGGTCAAGCTGGAAGTGCTGGCCGACCAGAAGACCCTCTTCCCGAACGTGATTGAAACGCTCAAGGCGGCGGAAACCCTGGTCGCCGACGGTTTCGACGTGATGGTCTACACCAGTGACGACCCGATCATCGCCCGTCAGCTTGCAGAAATCGGCTGCATCGCGGTGATGCCGCTGGCCGGACTGATCGGCACCGGGCTGGGCATCTGCAACCCGTACAACCTGCGCATCATCCTCGAGGAATCGCCGGTTCCGGTGCTGGTCGACGCCGGCGTCGGCACCGCCTCCGATGCCACCATCGCCATGGAGCTGGGCTGCGAGGCGGTGCTGATGAACAGCGCCATCGCCCACGCGCAGAAGCCGGTGCTGATGGCCGAGGCGATGAAATACGCCATCGAGGCCGGGCGCCTGGCCTACCTCGCCGGACGCATGCCGAAGAGGCTCTATGCCAGCGCCTCGTCGCCGCTCGACGGGCTGATCCGCTGAATCCCCGGGCGCGGGCGACGCGCCCTTTCCTTCAACGCGGCGCACCCTCAGGTACGCCGCGCCTCTCCGCGCCACGGAAACAACCCGCATGACCGAACCGTCCGAAAGCCCCATCGCCCTCGAAGCCGAACGCCCGATGCGCACCATCAAGAGCTTCGTGATGCGTGCCGGACGCATGACCGAGGGCCAGCAGCGCGGTCTCGAACAGGGCCTGCCGAAGTTCGGCCTGGAGCTGGGCGACGGTCTGCGCGACTTCGATGAGGTGTTCGGGCGCCAGGCGCCGCGCACCTTCGAGATCGGTTTCGGTATGGGCCATTCGACCCTGGAAATGGCCGCCGCCGCGCCGGAGCAGGACTTCATCGGCGTCGAGGTACACCGGCCGGGCGTCGGTGCGTTGCTCAACGGCCTGCTCACCCAGCGCATGGACAATGTCCGCGTGTACAGCTGCGATGCCCTGGAGGTGCTGCGCCAGTGCGTCGCCGATGCCAGCCTCGACCGCGTGCTGCTGTTCTTCCCCGACCCCTGGCACAAGGCGCGCCATCACAAGCGGCGCATCGTCCAGCCGGCGTTCGCCGAACTGGTGCGCAGCAAGCTCAAGCCCAGCGGCGTGCTGCACATGGCCACCGACTGGCAACCCTACGCCGAGCACATGCTCGAGGTGATGAACGCCGCGCCTGGTTATCGTAACCAGGCCGCGGACGGGCAGTACGTGCAGCGCCCCCTGGAGCGCCCGGTGACCAAGTTCGAGCGCCGCGGCGAGCGCCTCGGTCACGGCGTCTGGGACCTCAAGTTCGAGCGCGTCGACTGAGCCCACCCTGGCGCCGGGCTTCGGGTAGACTAGCGCCACGGAGCCGCGCGCTCCCCTGACTTCCGGCCTGCCTGGCCTCGAGCCGCCCGTTGGGCGGCTTTTTTATGCGCGGATGAATCCCTTGTTCGTAGGGTGCGCCGCGCGCACCGAATGGCCTCGTCGGTGGGTGGTGCGCGAGGCGCACCCTACGAAACGCTCGTCGCATGTCGCGAGGCTTCCGTGGGGCGGGTGAACCCGCGTCGCGGCGTCTCTAACCTTGCGGTCGCGGGTTTCCCCCGCCCTACACCAGGGATTGCAGTGCCGGGTGATCGAATCCGGCGAGTTCGCGCAGCCAGTCGTGCGTGGTTTCGCCAGCGTCTTCCGGCCAGTCCGCGGAGGCGGATTCCAGCCGGCGCAGCAGTTCGCGCTCGGCCCGCAGCTCCAGCGCCTTGACCTGTTCGCGCAGTTCGGCCAACGCGGCGTCGCTGGTCGTCGCGGCTTTCCAGCCCTGGCGAAGCTGGCGCAGCGGCGTGACTACGGTTATTTGCCAGGGCGTCGCCAATGCTTTCAACTGCTCCGCGCGCGACGCCGTGCAGCTCACGCGGCGTGCGCCGAGCCAGGCGCCGCAGAGCAGCAGGCAGACGTCCGCGCCCTCGGCCTGCAGCGTCAGGCAGGCGTTTTCCACGCCGGGACGGGCGTAGCGGGCGAGGGCGAAACTCCATAGATCGGCGGGCATTCGGCACTCCGGGCGGGGTGGGGGCGAAGCTGATAAACTCCGCCGCCATCATGATACGACTACAGAATCTTACCTTGCAGCGCGGTCCGCAGCGCCTGCTCGAAGGCGCCGAGCTGACCCTGCACCCCGGCCAGAAGGCCGGCCTCGTGGGTGCCAACGGCGCCGGCAAATCCAGCCTGTTCGCGCTGCTGCGCGGCGAACTGGGGCCGGACGCCGGCGACTGCCAGTTGCCCGCCGACTGGCGCATCGCGCACATGCGCCAGGAGATCGAGACCCTCGATCGCCTGGCAGTGGACTACGTGCTCGACGGCGACCTCGAGTTGCGCCGCGTGCAGCGCGGGCTGGCCGTCGCCGAGGCCAGCCACGACGGCGCCGCCCTGGCGCGGCTGCACACCGAACTGGACAACGCCGATGGTTACAGCGCCGACGCCCGTGCGCGCAAGCTGCTGGCCGGGCTGGGCTTCTCCAACGAACAGATGGAGCGCCCGGTCGGCGACTTCTCCGGCGGCTGGCGGATGCGCCTGAACCTGGCGCAGGCGCTGATGCGGCCGTCCGACCTGCTGCTGCTCGACGAACCGACCAACCACCTCGACCTCGACGCCATCCTCTGGCTCGAAGGCTGGCTGAAGAGCTATCCCGGCACCCTGGTGCTGATCTCCCACGACCGCGACTTCCTCGACGCCGTGGTCGACCAGATCGTCCACCTCGAACAGCGCAAGCTGGCCCTCTACCGCGGCGGCTATTCGGCCTTCGAGCGCACTCGCGCCGAGCGCATGGCGCAGCAGCAACAGGCGTTCGAGAAGCAGCAGGCGCAGCGTGCGCACATGGAAAGCTTCATTCGCCGCTTCAAGGCCAAGGCCAGCAAGGCGCGCCAGGCGCAGAGCCGGATCAAGGCGCTGGAGAAACTCGAGGAACTGGCGCCGGCGCACGTCGATTCGCCCTTCGATTTCGTCTTTCGCGAGGCCGACAAGGTCTCCAGCCCGCTGCTCGACCTCGCCGAGGGCCGGCTCGGCTACGGCGAGCGCGCGGTGCTGGAGGCGGTCAAGCTGCAACTGGTGCCGGGCGCGAGGATCGGTCTGCTCGGGCCGAACGGCGCCGGCAAGTCGACCCTGATCAAGACTCTGGCGGACGAAATCCAGCCGCTCGGCGGGCGCCTGACGCGCGGCGAGAACCTGGTCATCGGCTACTTCGCCCAGCACCAGCTGGATGCCCTTGACGACAAGGCCAGCCCGTTGCTGCACCTGCAGCGCATCGCCCCCGGCGAGCGCGAGCAGACCCTGCGCGATTTCCTCGGTGGCTTCGACTTCCGTGGCCCGCGCTGCGACGAACCGGTGCTGAATTTCTCCGGTGGCGAAAAGGCCCGCCTGGCGTTGGCGCTGATCGCCTGGGGCAAGCCGAACCTGTTGCTGCTCGACGAACCGACCAACCACCTCGACCTGGAGATGCGCCTCGCGCTGACCATGGCGCTGCAGGATTTCGAGGGTGCCGTGCTGGTGGTCAGCCACGACCGGCACCTGCTCAAGAGCACCACCGACGAATTCCTGCTGGTCGCCGATGGGCGCGTGCAAGCCTTCGACGGCGATCTCGAGGATTACGCCCGCTGGCTGCTGGACTACCGCGCGCGGCAGCAGCCGGTGGCGGTTGCCAGCGGCGCGGACAAGACCGACAAGCGCGCCCAGCGGCAGGCCGCCGCGGCGTTGCGTCAGCAACTGGCACCGCACAAGCGCGAGGCCGACAAGCTGGAGAAACAGCTCGGCGAGGTGCAGGAGAAGCTCGCCGCGCTGGAAACCCGGCTCGGCGACGCGGCGCTCTACGAGGCGGGGCGCAAGGACGAGCTGCGCGACCTGCTGGCCAGCCAGACGAGCCTCAAGGTGCGTGAGAACGAGCTGGAGGAGCACTGGCTGGAGGCGCTGGAAGTCCTCGAAGGCCTGCAGCGCGAACTGGAGGCTGCATCGTGAACGAGGTCTACCTGTTCCTGCAGCAGAGCTGGCTGCAGCCGGTGTTCGAAGGGCTGAAGATCCTGCTCATCGTGCTGTTCGCCTACATCCTGCAGCGCCTGGTATGGCGGGGGCTGACGCGCCTCGGCGAGCGCTACCAATTGCCGGTGGAACTGCTGCTGCCGCTGCGCGGCGGCTTGCGCTGGTTCATCATGGGCAGCGCCTTCATCATGGTGCTCGAGCGCCTCGGCGTGTCGGTGACCGTGCTCTGGACGGCGGTGTCGGGCTTCATCGCGGTGGCTGCGGTGGCCTTCTTCGCGATCTGGAGCGTGCTCTCCAACCTGTTCTGCGCGGTGCTGATCTTCACCGTCGGGCCGTTCCGCCTGGGCGACGTGGTCGAGGTGCTGGACGCCTCGGACAAGCCCGGCATCAAGGGCCGCGTCGCCTCGATCAACCTGCTCTTCACCACCCTTGAAGAAGTCGACGAGCACGGCAACACCTGCTCGGTGCAGATCCCCAACACGCAGTTCTTCCAGAAGTCGGTGCGCCGCTGGCGCGGCTCCGAACCCTTCACCCTATTCTCCAACCGCGACGAATGATCGGAAGGTAAATCCCATGGCACTGCATACCTGGCTTGCGTTCCTGGTGGCCTGTTGGGTCATCAGCCTGTCCCCCGGCGCCGGGGCCATCGCCTCGATGTCGGCGGGCCTGCAGTACGGATTCTGGCGCGGCTACTGGAATGCGCTGGGGCTGCAGGTTGGCCTGGCGCTGCAGATCGCCATCGTCGCCGCCGGCGTTGGCGCGGTGCTGGCCACCTCGGCGCTGGCCTTCGCCCTGATCAAGTGGTTCGGCGTCGTCTACCTGGTGTGGCTGGCGATCAAGCAATGGCGCGCGCTGCCCGCCGACCTGCCGGATGCCGCTGCCGCACGACCCATCGGCCGGCCGCTGAGCCTGGTCCTGCGCGGCTTCCTGGTGAATGCCAGCAACCCCAAGGCGATCGTCTTCATGCTCGCGGTGCTGCCGCAGTTCATCGATCCGGTGCTGCCGCTGATGGGGCAGTACCTGGTGCTCGGCGCGACCATGATCGTCGTCGACCTGATCGTCATGGCCGGCTACACCGGCCTCGCTTCGCGGGTCCTGCGCCTGCTGCGCACGCCGCGTCAGCAGCGCCTGATGAACCGCAGTTTCGCGGTGATGTTCGTCGGCGCCGCCGGTTTGCTGGCGACGGTGCGCCGGGCCGTGGTGTGAGCGACACGCCGATGCGCGTCTGGATCGATGCCGACGCCTGCCCCAAGGCGGCCAAGGAGCAGGTGGTCAAGTTCGCCCTCAAGCGGCGCTTTCAGGTGCTGCTGGTAGCGGGCCAGCCGCAGATAAAACCGGCCTTCGCGCTGGTGCAGTTGATCGTGGTGCCGAGCGGCCCGGACGCCGCCGACGATTACCTGGTCGAGCACGCCGAGCCCGGCGATCTGGTGATCTGCAGCGACGTGCCCCTGGCCGACCGGCTGGTGAAGAAGGGCGTGCTGGCGCTCGACCCGCGCGGCAAGGTATTCGACGAGCGCAACATGGGCGAGCGCCTGGCGGTGCGCAACCTGTTCACCGACTTGCGCGAGCAGGGCCAGGCTGGCGGCGGTCCGGCGGCTTATTCGGAGCGCGATCGCCAGGCCTTCGCCAATACGCTGGATCGGCTGCTCGTGCAGTTGATGCGTTAGGCGCCGGCTTCTCAGGCCATTTCCAGGACCTGGTCCACCAGCTTGTTGATCCCGGCGGCCGCTTCCGCGATCGACTGGGCGAGCATGTAGGCCGGCGTGGTCACCAGCTTGTGCTCGGGGTCGACGACGATGTTGTCCACCTCGCACTCCTCGTGCCGCGCGCCCATCTGGGTCAGCGCCGCCGCCGTGTCGGCGTCCTTGCCGATGGTGCAGGTGACGCCTTCACCAAAGATCTTCGCCGCCATCGACGGCGCGATGCACATCAGCCCGATGGGCTTTTCGGCAGCGGCGAAGGCCTGGGCCAGCGCCAGCACGTCGGGCTGCACGCTCATGTTGGCGCCGCTGACGGCGAAATCGCAGAGGTTCTTCGCCGCGCCGAAACCGCCAGGCACGATCAGTGCGTCGAAAGCTTCGGCCTTGGCTTCGCGCAGGTCCTTGATCTGGCCGCGAGCGATGCGCGCCGACTCGACCAGCACGTTGCGCGTCTCGGACACCTCGTCGCCGCTGAGGTGGTCGACGACCTGCAACTGGGCGATGTTCGGCGCGAAGCACTGCACCTGCGCGCCACGCTGGTCGAGGCGCAGCAGGGTGAGCACGCTTTCGTGGATTTCCGCGCCGTCATAGACGCCGCAACCGGAAAGGATCACCGCTACTTTCTTGCTCATCGCCATTCTCCTGGGCAGGTGGAACGCTTCGGCGCCGGCAACTGCAGGGCCGTCATTCATATGGAGGTCACGATTGTGCGGCGGTTCAGCCGCCAGCGCGAGGCGGCGGGGCGAGGCTCAGCCGCGACGCGCCAGGTGCAGGCGGCGCAGCCACAGCAGGACGCCGCCGAGCAGCAGCGCGCCAAGCACGTAGAGCTCGTAGCGGCGCAGGTTGCCGAGCAGCCCTTCGAGGGCGGCACCGAAGTGATAGGCGGCCACGGTCAGTACGGTGGCCCAGACCAGCGCGCCGAGGGCGTTGAGCAGCAGGTAGCGGCCGGGTGAATAGCCGGACAGGCCGATCGCCACCGGCATGACCGTGCGCAGGCCGTAGACGAAGCGGAAACCCAGCACCCAGAGGTCGGGATGGCGGCGGAAGTAGGTCAGTGCCCTGTCGCCCAGCACCTGCCAGCGCGGGCGTCGTTGCAAGATCGCGCGGCCGTGGCGGCGGCCTAGGTAGAACCACAGCTGGTCGCCGGCGTAGCTGCCGAGGAAGGCGGTGAGCACCACCAGTTGCACGTTGAGGTAGCCGCGAAAGGCCAGGAAACCGGCTACCACCAGGATCGTCTCGCCCTCGAAGAAGGTGCCCAGGAACAGGGCGATGTAGCCGAAATTCTCCAGCAGGTGTTCGAGCATGGCGGGGGGTGAGCCGGGAAAAGGTAGGGCGCAGCCTACTCCTATCGCGGCCGCACGGAAAAGCACGCGGATCAATGCGCCCGGTCGCTCGACGGATCGCGCCGGGCTGGTGACAATGTTCGCTTGAGTGCCTTTGCGGCACCTGCCGTCATCAAAGGGTCATAATGACGGCCTATAACCGTCACACTGTGCCCGCTCGTGCGGGTCTGGAGTCCGCCGTGAGTTTTACCCCCGCCAATCGCCTGTTCCCTGCCACCCGCCTGCGGCGCAACCGCCGCGACGAGTTTTCCCGTCGTCTGGTGCGGGAGAACCAGTTGAGCGTGGATGACCTGATCCTCCCGGTGTTCATCCTCGATGGCGAGAATCGCCGCGAGCCGGTCGCCTCGATGCCCGGCGTCGAGCGGCTATCGATCGACCAGTTGCTGATCGACGCCGAGGAGCTGGTCGAGCTGGGGATTCCCTTGATCGACCTGTTCCCGTTCATCCCGGTCGAGCGCAAATCCCTCGACGCTGCCGAAGCCTGGAATCCCGACGGCCTGGTACAGCGTGCGATCCGCGCGCTGCGCGAGCGCTTCCCCGAGCTGGGCGTGATGACCGACGTGGCGCTCGACCCGTACACCACGCACGGCCAGGACGGCATCATCGACGCCGAAGGCTACGTGCAGAACGACATCACCATCGACGCGCTGGTCAAACAGACCCTGTCCCATGCCGAGGCCGGCGCGCACATCGTCTCGCCGTCGGACATGATGGACGGGCGCATCCAGGCGATGCGCGAGGCGCTGGAGGTGGCCGAGCATCCGAACGTGCGGATCATGGCCTACTCGGCCAAGTACGCCAGTGCCTACTACGGGCCGTTCCGCGACGCCATCGGCTCGTCTGGCAACCTCGGTTCGGGCAACAAGTACAACTACCAGATGGACCCGGCCAACGGTGACGAGGCGCTGCACGAAGTCGCCCTCGACCTCGCCGAAGGCGCCGACATGGTCATGGTCAAGCCGGGCTTGCCCTACCTCGACGTGTTGCGCCGGGTGAAGGACGAATTCCGCGTGCCGACCTTTGTCTATCAGGTCAGCGGCGAGTACGCGATGCACATGGCGGCCATCCAGAACGGCTGGCTGTCCGAGGCGGTGATCATGGAATCGCTGATTGCCTTCAAGCGCGCCGGTGCCGACGGCATCCTCACCTATTTCGCCAAACACGCGGCCAAGGCCCTCAAGCAAGGGCATTGAGATCACGCAGGAGACTCGATGAACAGCAGCGAAGGACTCACTGAAACCCCGCTCGACGAGGTGCCTGCCCTGGCCATCGCCGAGGCGCCGGAAACCCCGCCCGTGGAGGCGCTGCCCGATGTGGTCGCCGAGCCGGCCCCGGCCGCGCCGGTTCCGGGGGTCGACGACAGCAGCCTGTACATCCACCGCGAGTTGTCGCAGCTGCAGTTCAACATCCGCGTGCTGGAGCAGGCGCTGGACGAGTCCCAGCCGCTGCTGGAACGGCTGAAGTTCCTGCTGATCTTTTCCAGCAACCTCGACGAGTTCTTTGAAATCCGCGTCGCCGGGCTGAAGAAGCAGATCACCTTCGCTCGTGAGCAGGCCGGCGCCGATGGCCTGCAGCCGCACCAGGCGCTGGCGCGGATCGCCGACCTGGTGCATGAGCAGGTCAACCGTCAGTACGCGATCCTCAACGATATCCTTCTGCCGGAACTGGCCAAACATAACGTCAACTTCATCCGTCGCCGCTACTGGACGCCGAAGCTGAAGGCCTGGGTCCGCCGCTATTTCCGCGACGAGATCGCGCCGATCATCACGCCGATCGGCCTCGACCCGACGCACCCGTTCCCGCTGCTGGTGAACAAGAGCCTGAACTTCGTCGTCGAGTTGGAGGGTATGGACGCCTTCGGCCGCGACTCCGGTCTGGCGATCATTCCGGCGCCGCGCCTGCTGCCGCGGGTGATCCGCGTGCCCGAGGACGTCGGCGGCGCCGGCGACAACTTCGTGTTCCTCTCCTCGATGATCCACGCGCATGCCGACGAGCTGTTCCACGGCATGAAGGTCAAGGGCTGCTACCAGTTCCGCCTGACCCGTAACGCCGATCTGTCGGTCGATGCCGAGGACGTCGAGGATCTGGCGCGTGCGCTGCGCGGCGAACTGTTCTCGCGGCGCTACGGCGATGCGGTGCGCGTCGAGGTGGTGGAAAGCTGTCCGAAGCCGCTCACCGACTACCTGCTCAAGCAGTTCGGCCTGTCCGAAAGCGAGCTGTACAAGGTCAACGGACCGGTCAACCTGACGCGCCTGTTCAGCATCACCGGCCTCGACAGCCATCCCGAGCTGCAGTACGCGCCGTTCACCCCGCTGATTCCCAAGCAGCTGCAGAACCGCGACAACCTGTTCAACGTGGTCGGCAAGCTCGACTACCTGCTGATGCACCCGTTTGAGTCCTTCACCCCGGTGATCGACCTGCTGCGCCAGGCCGCCAAGGACCCCAGCGTGCTGGCGATCAAGCAGACGCTGTACCGTTCCGGGGCCAACTCGGAGATCGTCGATGCGCTGGTCGATGCCGCGCGCAACGGCAAGGAGGTCACCGCGGTGATCGAGCTGCGCGCGCGTTTCGACGAGGAGTCCAACCTGCAACTGGCGAGCCGCCTGCAGGCCGCCGGCGCGGTGGTGATCTACGGCGTGGTCGGCTTCAAGACCCACGCCAAGATGATGCTGATCCTGCGTCGCGAGAACGGCGAGCTGCGCCGCTACGCGCACCTCGGCACCGGCAACTACCACGCCGGCAACGCCAAGCTGTACACCGACTACAGCCTGCTGACCGCCGACGTGGCGCTCTGCGAGGACCTGCACAAGCTGTTCAACCAGTTGATCGGCATGGGCAAGACGCTGCGCATGAAGAAACTGCTGCATGCGCCGTTCACGCTGAAGAAGAACCTGCTGGAGATGATCAACCGCGAGGGCGTCGCCGCCAGCGAAGGGCGTCCGGCGCAGATCATGGCCAAGGTCAACTCGCTGACCGATCCGAAGATCATCCGCGCCCTCTACAAGGCCAGCCAGGCGGGCGTGAAGATAGACCTGGTGGTGCGCGGCATGTGCTGCCTGCGTCCGGGTGTGCCGGGTGTTTCGCACAACATCCAGGTGCGCTCCATCATCGGCCGGTTCCTCGAACACAGCCGCATCTACTACTTCCTCAACGGCGGCGACGAGAAGATCTTCCTCTCCAGCGCCGACTGGATGGAGCGCAACCTCGACAAGCGCATCGAGACCTGCTTCCCGGTGGAGGGCAAGAAGCTGATCACGCGGGTGAAGAAGGAACTGGAGTCGTACCTGACCGACAACTCCCAGGCCTGGGCGCTGCAGTCGGACGGCAGCTACGTGCGCTGCAGCCCGACCGGCAACCAGAACTCGCGCAATGCACAGGCCGCGCTGTTCGATCGGCTGACCAACCCGGTGACCGCGCGCTGAACAACGCGCCAGGGTTTCCCGCCACTCGCCCGGACACCCGGGCGAAACCCCTCAGATGCGCCCGCGAACCTGCTTCGGCGTCAGCCCGAACTGACGCTTGAACGCCGTGGCGAAGTTCGTCGCGCTGTTGTAGCCGGCGATCCAGGCCGCCTGGGCCACGTTGGCGCCTTGCCTTTCCAGGGCTTCGCGGGCCTCCAGCAGCTTGCGCGCGCGCTGGTACTCGAAGACGGTGGTCCCTTTGTGCAGGCGGAACTGGCGCTGCAGGGTGCTGGTATTGACGCCGGTTTCCCGCGCGATCCGTTCCAGCGACCAGCCATCGGCGGCGCCGCTGTCGAGCAGCTCCACCACCCGCAACAGCCGCCGGTGTTCGTGCGGACGCAGGCTGCCGGCCGGCAGCGTCGCCTCGTGGGTGATCGTGGTCAGCGCCTCGCCGGCGATCTCCAGCGCGCGACTTTCCAGGTAGAGGTTCTGCAGCATCGGGCTGTAGCCCGGCGGGCAGAGCATCTGTTCGGCCAGCGCCAGCAGCCGCGCCGACGGCTGCCAGTAGCGCACCTCAAGGTGCTGGCGCTTGAAGCCGACGATCTGCGCGTAGCCGGCGTGCTCGTCGAGCCCGCCGGACTCGAACCACTCCGGCGCCAGGCTCACCACCAGCTTGCGGACATGCGCGCCGCGCTTCGCCTCACGGCTGAACAGCGCGGGTTCGGCCAGGGCGATCGCCAGGCCTTCCGGCGGCGCACCGAGCCTGCTGCCGATGCGCAGCGCCTTGTCGCCGTAGCGCACGTCGCTGTGCCCTTCGAGGAAGAGGGCGAAGCTCAGGCGTGGCAGGACTTCCACCTCGGTGCAGAAGTCCTGCAGTTCATGGCAGTCGGAACAATGGAGCGACAACCCGGTACGCAGGTTGTGCCAGCGCACTTGGCCCTGGAACAGGCGCTCCTCGTCCGCCGACTCGTTGCGCAGGAAGCGCAGCCGGGTTTCCGAATTCAGCAGATTGGAACGGCCGACGAAGGATTCGGGGCTGCACATGGAGGCTCCTTGCGACGAGTCGGCTGCAGGCCGGCTCCGGGAAAACAACTTCGAGCAGGAGAGTGGATGGCGCAAACCTTTTGCTCGTTTGCGCAAACCTTTTGCGGGTAGCGCTGTGGAAGACTACCGCCCGACATCAGTTGATGCAAATCGTTATCATTTGATTGGGCGCCGTCTTTGCGCCCGTTCGGGGGAGTTCACCGTGGCAACAGTCGCAAAATCGCCCATATTCATCCGTCGCCGTCTGGTCGTCGCGTTGTTGGCCGCCAGCACCGGCCTGGCCCACGCGGCCGACGTGGACACCGACACCTCCGCCGCGAGCGCAGCCATCCAGTTGGAGGAAGGCAAGGTCCTCGGCACCGCCGCCGAAGAGCTAAAGCAGGCACCGGGCGTTTCGGTGATCACGGCCGAAGACATCAGGAAGTCGCCGCCGGCCAACGACCTTTCCGAAATCATCCGCCGGATGCCGGGCGTCAACCTGACCGGTAACTCCACCAGCGGTCAGCGTGGCAACAACCGGCAGATCGACATCCGTGGCATGGGCCCGGAGAACACCCTGATCCTGGTGGACGGCAAGCCGGTGAGTTCGCGCAACTCGGTGCGAATGGGCTGGCGTGGCGAGCGTGACAGCCGCGGCGATACCAACTGGGTGCCGGCCGAACAGATCGAGCGCATCGAGGTGCTGCGTGGTCCGGCGGCAGCGCGCTACGGCTCGGGCGCGGCGGGTGGCGTGGTGAACATCATCACCAAGGCGCCGACCGAGGAAATGCACGGCAACGCGACCGCGTACATGAGCTTTCCCGCCCACAAGGAAGAAGGCGCCAGCAAGCGCATCAACTTCTCCCTCGACGGCCCGCTCACCGAAAACCTTTCCTACCGGTTCTACGGCAACGTGGCGAAGACCGACATGGACGACGCGGACATCAACGCCGGGCATCAATCGCCACGCACCGGGACCAATGCCGCCAGCCTACCGGCCGGCCGCGAAGGGGTGCGCAATCGCGACCTGAACGGACAGCTGGAATGGCGTTTCGCCGAAGGGCAGAAGCTCAGGCTGGAGGCCGGCTTCAACCGCCAGGGCAACCTGTATGCCGGCGATACCCAGAACACCAACACCAACGCCCTGGTGCAGCAGATGTTGGGGCATGAAACCAATACCTTGTATCGCCAGAGCTATGCGCTGACGCACGAAGGCCAGTTCGATTTCGGCTCGACGATGAGCTACCTGCAGTACGAGCGCACGCGTAACCGCCGCCTTGGCGAGGGGCTCGCCGGTGGTATCGAGGGAGTCTTCAATCCGAACGGCGCCCTCGGCCCAGTCGGCGTGAGCACCGCCGAGCTGAAGACCACCACCGCCCACAGCGAAGTCAGCCTGCCGTGGGAAACCGCCATGCCGCAGGTCGCGACGATCGGCGTGGAATGGCAGGACCAGCGCCTGGACGACAGCGCCTCGAACTCGCTGAACTTCTCGCTGCCGCAGTTTGGCAACAACACCCTTCCGGGAATCGATGCCACCAACCGCGGCAGCAAGACGTCGGCGCGACTGGCTTCGGTGTTCTTCGACGACAACATCGAGTTGCGTCCCGGCACGACCCTGACGCCGGGCCTGCGCTTCGACCATCACAGCGAGTCCGGCAGCAACTGGAGCCCGGCGCTGAACCTGTCGCACGCATTGACCGAAGCCTGGAGCCTCAAGGCCGGTATCGCGCGCGCCTACAAGGCGCCCAACCTCTACCAGACCAACTCGGGATACCTACTCTACAGCGCCGGTCAGGGCTGCTGGGGCGGCGCCGGAAGCGGCGCCAGCGCCGGCTGCTATCTGGTCGGCAACAAGAACCTTGAGGCCGAAACCAGCATCAACAAGGAGCTGGGCGTCGAGTTCAACGAGGGCGGCGTCACGGCCGGCGTCACCTACTTCCGCAACGATTACCGCAACAAGATCGAAGCGGGCACCAGCCCGGTCGCCTATTCCTCCACCGGCCGCCGGGTGTTCCAGTGGGACAACGTCGACAAGGCGCTGGTCGAGGGCATCGAAGGTACGCTGAACCTGCCGCTGAGCGATTCCGTCACCTGGAACAACAATTTCACCTACATGCTGCAGTCGAAGAACGAAGACACCGGCGATCGCTTGTCGATCATCCCGAAGTACACCCTCAACTCCATGCTCGACTGGCAGGCGACCGAGCAGCTCTCGTTGCAGGCCACCGTCGTGTACTACGGCAAGCAGCAGCCGAAGAAGTACAACTACCAGGGTGTTGCGGTCTCGGGCAGCGAGGCTCGGGAAATCTCGCCCTACGCCATCGCCGGGCTAATCGGCACCTATGCGTTCAGCGAGAAGCTGAGCGTCACCGCAGGCGTATCGAACCTGTTCGACAAGCGCCTCTACCGCGAGGGCAACTCGCAAACCACCGGGACCGCGCCGAACCAGATCTTCGGTGCCGGCGCCTACACCTACAACGAGCCTGGGCGGACGTTCTACACCAGCGTCAGCACGTCTTTCTGAGGAGGCGTGAGACCCGACGCGCGGTACCGCAGAGCCGCCGTGCTTCGTCCTGCCAGGCCATCCGTGAACCGCTGATGAGGGCCGCCGCCGCGCGAGCGGCGCGGCCTGAGGTCGATCGACGAGGAGCAAGCGATGAACCACTTCCATGCCCGGGTACCGACCGCGCAGGCGTCGCGCAACATGACCCGGCTGTGCAAGCACTTCCGCCACAAGGTCAGCGTGAACTATGACGAGCGCCAGGCGAACGCGGCGTTTCCCTTTGGCCTGTGCCGCATGCGCGCCGAGGCGGACGCGCTGCTGCTGGACTGCCAGGCCGAGTCCGGCGAGGCGCTGGCGCGCCTGCAGTTCGTGCTCGCCGACCACCTGCTGCGCTTCTCGCGCGATGAACGCCTGGCGATCGAGTGGCAGGACGGGGCGAACCCGCAGATGTGAGCCGGCTCAGCGAGCCTTGAGCTGATAACCGACCCGCGCCAGCCATTCGGCTTCCTGGGCGAAATCCGCCTGGGTCAGCGGGTTGCTCTCCAGCCAGCCGTCCGGGAAGACCACCTCCAGGCTGCGCCGTCCGGCTTTGAGCTGGACCTTGGGCATTTCCTGGGTGCCGCGGATGTGGTGGAAGAGGATCGCGAAGCGCAGCAGGATGCACAGCCGCACCAGCTTGTCGGAGTCGGCGGTGAACTCCACGTACTTGTCGCGCGGGATGTTGCGGCGGTGGCCGCGCACCAGCAGTGCAAGCATCTGCTGGTCCTGACGCGAGAAGCCGGCCAGGTCGGAGTGCTCGATCAGGTAGGCGCCGTGCTTGTGGTAATGGTAGTGGGCGATGTCCAGGCCGATCTCGTGGACCCGCGCGGCCCAGGTCAGCAGTTCCCTCCAGGCCTCGTCGCGCAGGTCCCAGGCGTCGGCGACCTGCTCGTAGGCCGACAGGGCCTTGGCTTCGACCCTCGCGGCCTGTTCCAAGTCGACGTGGTAGCGCTCCATCAGCGACCCGAGGGTGCGTTCGCGGACGTCCTCGTGGTGTTGGCGGCCAATCAGGTCGTAGAGCACGCCCTCGCGCAGCGCTCCCTCGGAGTGCAGCATCTGGTCGAGTTCGAGTGCGTCGTAGATCGCCTCGAGGATTGCCACGCCCGCCGGGAAGATCGTCCGCCGGTCTGGCTTCACGCCGTCGAGATCGATGCGTTCGACATCGCCCAGCTTGAGCAGGCGGATTTTCAGCAGTTTCAGTCCCTGCGGATTGACCTCGCCGTTGCCGTTGCCCTCGCCACGAATCGCCAGGCCAACCGCGCGGATGGTGCCGGAGGCGCCGAGCGCTTCCTGCCAGCCAAGGCGGCGCAGCGCATGTTCGATGCCCATCAGTTCCAGGCGCGCCGCGGTGTAGGCCTGGGCGTAACGCGCCGAGGTGATCTTGCCGTCGCGGAAATAGCGCTGGGTGAAGCTGACGCAGCCCATCTGCAGGCTTTCCCGCAGGAGCGGTTCGAAGCGCTGGCCGATGATGAATTCGGTGCTGCCGCCGCCGATGTCGACGACCAGCCGTTTGCCCGGCACGTCGGGAGATGTCTGCGACACGCCCAGATAGATGAGGCGGGCTTCTTCGCGGCCGGAAATCACGTCCACCGGATGCCCGAGAATGGCTTCGGCCTGGCGGATGAAGTCGCCACGGTTGCGCGCCTCGCGCAGCGCGTTGGTGCCGACGATGCGCACCGCGCCCTGCGGCAGTCCGTTGATCATCTGTGCGAACAGGCGCAGGCAATCGAGCCCGCGCTGCATGGCTTCGGCGCTGAGCTGGCGATTCTCGTCGATACCGGCGGCCAGCTGAACCTTGTCGCCGATGCGCTCGAGAATGCGGATTTCACCGCGATCGGCTTTGGCCAGGACCATGTGGAAGCTGTTCGAGCCCAGGTCGATGGCGGCGATCAAAGGGAAATGTTTGGCAGGAGCTGACGGCATGCTTAGCGTCTCGAGTTAGAACCGCGCCATCCTGCCACGATAGGGCGACTTCGCCAATTCGGCGCCCGTGGCGCTGCCGATCAGGGCGCGCAGGTGAATCAGGTCGGCATCGGTTGGGACAGGCATGCGCGGGCAAAGGTTGCGCCACCGCCGTCGATAGGATTTGCCTTGGCCGCGATAGCGAAGCTCAATCGCCGGCGGCTTTCGATCCGTAGGCAAGCGGGCTATGATGGCCGCCAATTTCGATTCTGACCACGGAGACTTCCATGAGCGAGTTCATTACCCACGTCAGCGATTCCAGCTTCGATCAAGACGTGCTGCAAGCCGACGGTCCGGTTCTGGTCGACTATTGGGCCGAGTGGTGTGGCCCGTGCAAGATGATCGCGCCGGTACTCGACGAGATCGCCCAGACCTACCAGGGCAAGCTGAAGATCTGCAAGCTGAACATCGACGAAAACCAGGACACCCCGCCGAAGTACGGCGTGCGCGGCATCCCGACCCTGATGCTGTTCAAGAACGGCAACGTCGAGGCGACCAAGGTTGGTGCGCTGTCCAAGTCGCAACTGGCGGCATTCCTCGACGCCAACATCTGACGCCGCTGCGCTGCAGACGGCGAATTAAAGGCCCCGCAAACGACGGGGCTTTTTTCTGCGCAAAAGCTAGACGCTCGAACAAAGCCGGTGTTACATTCGGCTCGCTGCATTTTCTGACGCAGCCCTTCGCAAGCCGCCATCGCCGCACTCCTACTCCAGTCAGTACTGCGATTCCTTCGCCTCCCCCCGGCGCGGTCGGCATCCCAAGCTAAATGCTTCCTTCCTATTCTTCGTATCTACGTCATTCCTATGAATCTGACCGAACTCAAGCAAAAGCCGATTACCGAACTGCTGGAAATGGCCGAACAGATGGGCATCGAGAACATGGCCCGTTCGCGCAAGCAGGACGTGATCTTCTCGCTGCTCAAGAAGCACTCCAAAGGCGGTGAGGAAATCTCCGGTGACGGCGTGCTGGAGATACTCCAGGACGGTTTCGGCTTTTTGCGCTCCGCGGACTCTTCCTATCTCGCCGGCCCGGACGACATCTACGTCTCGCCGAGCCAGATCCGCCGCTTCAACCTGCGCACCGGCGACACCATCATCGGCAAGATCCGCCCGCCGAAAGAAGGTGAGCGCTACTTCGCACTGCTCAAGGTCGACTCGATCAACTACGATCGACCGGAGAACGCGAAGAACAAGATTCTCTTCGAGAACCTGACCCCGCTGTTCCCCACCAAGCGCCTGGTCATGGAAGCCGGCAACGGCTCCACCGAAGACCTCACCGGTCGCGTGATCGACCTCTGCGCACCGATCGGCAAGGGCCAGCGCGGCCTGATCGTGGCGCCGCCGAAGGCCGGCAAGACGATCATGCTGCAGAACATCGCGGCGAACATCACCCGCAACAACCCCGAGTGCCACCTGATCGTTCTGCTGATCGACGAGCGTCCGGAAGAAGTGACCGAGATGCAGCGCACCGTGCGCGGCGAAGTGGTCGCCTCCACCTTCGACGAGCCGCCGACCCGCCACGTGCAGGTCGCCGAAATGGTGATCGAGAAGGCCAAGCGCCTGGTCGAGCACAAGAAGGACGTGGTCATCCTCCTCGACTCCATCACCCGTCTGGCGCGTGCCTACAACACCGTGATCCCGAGCTCCGGCAAGGTCCTCACCGGTGGTGTCGATGCCCACGCCCTGGAGAAACCGAAGCGTTTCTTCGGTGCCGCGCGGAACATCGAGGAAGGCGGTTCGCTGACCATCATCGCCACCGCGCTGGTCGAGACCGGCTCGAAGATGGACGAAGTGATCTACGAAGAATTCAAGGGCACCGGCAACATGGAGCTGCCCCTGGACCGTCGCATCGCGGAAAAACGTGTGTTCCCGGCGATCAACATCAACCGTTCCGGCACCCGCCGCGAGGAGTTGCTGACCGCCGAGGACGAGCTGCAGCGGATGTGGATCCTGCGCAAGCTGCTGCACCCGATGGACGAAATCGCCGCCATCGAGTTCCTTCTCGACAAGCTGAAGGACACCAAGACCAACGATGAGTTCTTCTTGTCGATGAAGCGCAAGTAAGGGTTCGGCAGGTCGACGAAAGCCGGGGAAACCCGGCTTTCGCGCATCTGCAGGTTCATGCGTCCGGCGGTTGGCGCTAAACTCGGCGCCCCCGCCTGCACGCTCCAGCGAGGCTCACCCATGCAGTATCGCGACCTACGCGACTTTATCAGCGGCCTGGAACAGCGCGGCGAACTCAAGCGCATCCAGGTGCCGGTTTCCCCGGTTCTCGAAATGACCGAAATCTGCGACCGCACCCTGCGGCGCGAAGGTCCGGCGCTGCTGTTCGAGAACCCGACCGGCTTCGACATGCCGGTGCTCGGCAACCTGTTCGGCACGCCCAGGCGCGTGGCCCTGGGCATGGGCGCCGAAGACGTCAGCGAGCTGCGCGAGATCGGCAGGCTGCTGGCCTTCCTCAAGGAGCCGGAGCCGCCGAAGGGCCTGAAGGACGCCTGGTCCAAGCTGCCGATCTTCAAGAAGGTGCTGAGCATGGCGCCCAAGGTGCTGAAGGACGCGCCGTGCCAGGAAGTGGTCGAGGAGGGCGACGACGTCGACCTTGGCAAACTGCCGGTGCAGACCTGCTGGCCAGGCGATGTCGGCCCGCTGATCACCTGGGGGCTGACCGTCACCAAAGGGCCGAACAAGGAGCGGCAGAACCTCGGCATCTATCGCCAGCAGGTCATCGGCCGCAACAAGCTGATCATGCGCTGGCTCAGCCATCGCGGTGGCGCGCTGGATTTCCGCGAGTGGTGCGAGAAGTTTCCCGGCAAACCCTATCCGGTGGCGGTGGCCCTGGGCGCGGACCCGGCGACCATTCTTGGCGCGGTGACGCCGGTGCCGGACAGCCTCTCCGAATATGCCTTCGCCGGCTTGCTGCGCGGGCACAAGACCGAACTGGTGAAGTGCCGCGGCAGCGACCTGCAGGTGCCGGCCAGCGCCGAGATCGTCCTCGAGGGCGTGATCCATCCCGGCGAGATGGCCGACGAAGGCCCTTACGGCGACCACACCGGCTACTACAACGAGGTCGACCGCTTCCCGGTGTTCACCGTCGAGCGCATCACCCGGCGTCTCGAGCCCATCTACCACAGCACCTACACCGGCCGGCCGCCGGACGAGCCGGCGATTCTCGGCGTGGCGCTGAACGAAGTCTTCGTGCCGATCCTGCAGAAGCAGTTCCCGGAGATCACCGACTTCTACCTGCCGCCCGAGGGGTGCTCGTACCGGATGGCGGTGGTGACGATCAAGAAACAGTACCCGGGCCACGCCAAGCGCGTGATGCTCGGCGTCTGGTCGTTCCTGCGCCAGTTCATGTACACCAAGTTCGTCATCGTCACCGACGACGACATCGATGCGCGCGACTGGAAGGACGTGATCTGGGCCATCACCACGCGGATGGACCCCAAGCGCGACACGGTGCTGATCGACAACACGCCGATCGACTACCTCGATTTCGCCTCGCCGGTCTCAGGGCTCGGCTCGAAGATGGGCCTCGACGCCACCCACAAGTGGCCAGGCGAAACCAGCCGCGAGTGGGGCCGGGCGATCGTCAAGGACGAGGCGGTCAGCCGCCGCGTCGACGAACTCTGGACTTCCCTGGGAATCGACTGAATAGTCCGTCTTGTCTTGAACACCGAGCACAACCCACCGATGAAAGTGACCTTGCAGCCGTCCGGAGCGGTACTCGACACGCTTCCCGGCGAGCGCATCCTCGATGCGGCGCGCCGGCTCGGCTACGACTGCCCGCAGAGCTGCCGCAACGGCAACTGCCATGTCTGCGCCGCGCTGCTGGTGGAGGGCCGGGTACGCCAGGACGGCGAGGTCCTAGACCAAGGCGAGCTGTTCACCTGCCTTGCCGAACCGATTGAGGACTGCGTGCTGCAATGGGACGGGGTGCTCGCCCCCGGCGAATTGCCGGTGCATGAGCTGAGCTGCCAATTGATCGAGTGCATCGACGCCGGCGGCGACGTGTTCCGTGTGCGCCTGCGTGCGCCGGCCGGCAAGCCGCCGCGCTACCACGCCGGTCAGTACCTGCAGGTGCTGCGCGAGGATGGCGAGTGGGCGGCGTTCTCCCTGGCGTCCTCGCCGCATTCGGGCCGCGAGCTGGAGCTGCATGTGCTGGCGCGGGAGGACTCCGCGCGCAACCTGCTGGCGTTCGTCCAGCGCCAGGGTTTCGCCCGTGTGCGCCTGCCATTCGGCGAGGCGCACCTTGCCGAGTTGCCCGACGGCCCGCTGGTGCTGATCGCCGCCGGCACCGGCATGGCGCAGATGCACAGCCTGATCGAATACTGCCGCAGCCAGGGTTTCGCCCATCCGGTGCATCTGTACTGGGGCGCGCGCCAGCCCGACGATTTCTACCGCGTGCCGCACTGGCAGGAATGGCAGACGGTGGACAACCTGTTCCTGCACCAGGTGGTCAGCGACCGGTGTGGCTGGGAAGGCCGCTGCGGGCTGTTGCACGAGGCTATCCGCGAGGACTTCGCCGACCTCGGCGCGCTGCATGTCTACGCCAGCGGCTCGCCGGCGATGGTCTATGCGACCCTCGACGCGCTGGTGGAGGCGGGCATGGATGCGCATCAGATGCGCGCGGACGTGTTCGCCTACGCGCCCCGCTGAGGTCGAGCCCGCGAGCGTCCGGGAAAGAGGTGAGGAAGCATGCAAAAGGCCGCCCGTGGGCGGCCTTTTTCGTGGGCGGCTGGCGATCAGCGCACCTGCACCACGATCTTGCCCACGGCCCGGCGCTGGCCGAGCGTATCGATGGCGGCGCCGGCCTGGTTCAGCGGGAAGGTCTGCGATACCAATGGCTTGATCTTGCCTTCGGCGAACCAGTGGAACAGCTGCTGGAAGTTGGCGGCGTTGTCCTGTGGCTGGCGCTGGGCGAACGAGCCCCAGAACACGCCCACCAGCGACGCGCCCTTGAGCAGCGTGAGGTTGGCCGGCAGGGCGGGAATGGTCCCGCTGGCGAAGCCGACCACCAGCATGCGGCCATTCCAGGCGATGGAACGGAAGGCTTCCTCGAACAGGTCGCCGCCAACCGGGTCGTAGATCACGTCGACGCCCTTGCCGCCGGTCAGCGTCTTCAACTGGTCCTTGAGGCCGCCTTCGCTGTAGTTGATCAGCTCGTCCGCGCCGGCGTTCTTCGCCACCGCCAGCTTTTCCGCGCTGCTCGCCGCGGCGATCACCCGCGCGCCCAGCGCCTTGCCGATTTCCACCGCGGCCAGGCCGACACCGCCGGAGGCACCGAGCACCAGCAGGGTCTCGCCCGGCTGCAGGTTGCCGCGTTGCTTGAGGGCGTGCATCGAGGTGCCGTAGGTCATGCCGAAGGCCGCCGCGCTGGCGAAGTGCATGCCCTCGGGGATCGGCATCACGTTATAGCCGGGCACCGCGACCTGTTCGGCAAAGCTGCCCCAGCCGGTCAGCGCCATCACCCGGTCGCCGACCTTCAGATGGCCGACCTTTTCGCCCACTGCCGCGACCACCCCGGCCGCCTCGCCGCCCGGCGAGAACGGGAAGGGCGGCTTGAACTGGTACTTGCCCTCGATGATCAGCGTGTCGGGGAAGTTGACCCCGGCGGCGTGCACGTCGAGGAGCACTTCGTTGCCCTTGGGCTGCGGGCTGGCGATGTCTTCGAGGACCAGGCTGTCGGCGGGGCCGAAGGCTTTGCAGAGCACGGCTTTCATCGGGGGCTTCCTTCGTTCTGATTGTTGGCCTGGCAGTGTAGGGGCGAGGTCTGCCCGGTCAATCAGCATGCCGCTGCCTGATGGCCGGGCATAAGCCGTGATCGCCGCCGGGCTTGGGCGCGGCACGCACACTGGCTATGCTAGGCGCAGACCTCTGGAGAATCGGCTTTGAAAACCTGCATCGCGTTACTGCTCGCCCTGTCCCTGCCGCTGGCGCACGCCAACGAGGAAGCCGAACCCAAGGAAGGCGAGGCGGCCGCGCCGACGACGGCCTACATCGGCCTCACCCCCGCGCTGGTCGGCAACTACGGGTCCGGGCCGAAGCTGAAGTACTACAAGGCGGACATCGCGCTGCAGGTGAAGAGCGCCGACGCCAAGGCCAAGGTCGAGCACCACGAGCCCTTGATCCGCAATCAGCTGGTGATGATCTTCTCGCAGCAGACCGACGAGAGCCTGGGCAGCCCGGATGGCAAGGAAAAGCTGCGCCAGGAGGCGCTCAAGCAGGTCCAGGACGTGCTCCAGCAGGAAGAAGGTGCCCCGCTGGTGGACGACCTGCTGTTCAACAACCTGGTCGTCCAGCCCTAGCCCGGCGATTCAGGCCATCTGCGCCAGCGTCTTGCGGAAGCGGCTCAGCGCGGCGAAGAAGAACAGGCTGCCGATGCCGATGATCGCCAGCAACTGCGGCCAGATGATCGACAACCCCGCACCGCGGTAGAGAATCGCCTGGGCCAGGGCGACGAAGTGGGTGGTCGGCGCCAGCAGCATGATCCGCTGGATCACCTCCGGCATGCTCTCGCGCGGCGTGGTCCCGCCGGAGAGTATCTGCAGCGGCATCAGCACCAGGATGATCAGCAGGCCGAGTTGCGGCATCGAGCGCGCCAGGGTGCCGAAGAAGATGCCCATCGACGTGGTGGCGAACAGGTGCAGTGCGGCGCCTGCGAGGAACAGCCCTACCGAGCCGGCGATCGGCACCTGCAGCCAGCCCTGGACCACCAGCAGCAGCGACAGCGCCGCGGCGCCGAGTACCACCGCGCCCATCGACCAGACCTTGGCCAGCATGATCTCGAGCGGTGTCACCGGCATCACCAGCAGGTGCTCGATGGTGCCGTGCTCGCGTTCGCGGATCAGCGCCGCGCCGGTGAGAATGATCGAGAGCATGGTGATCTGGTTGATCACTTCCATCACCGAGCCGAACCAGGTGCGCGTCAGGTTCGGGTTGAACTGCATGCGCACGTTCAGCTCGGCGCGTTGGGCGGCGAGGACGCGGTAGCGGCCGATGAATTCGCCGATCTCGCTGCTGACGATGTTCTGGATGTAGCCGGCGCCGGTGAACGCCTGGCTGATCTGGGTGGCGTCGACGTTCAGTTGCAGCGCCGGCTGGCGGCCGGCGAGCACATCGCTCTGGAAGTTCGGCGGCACGTTCAGGGTGAAGGTGTAGAGCCCGGCGTCCATGCCGTGGTCCATGCGGTTCAGGTCGATCAGCGCCGGGCTGAGAAAGTAGGGCGGCTGGAAGCTGTGGACGATCCGTGTGGACAGCTGCGAGCGGTCCTCGTCGACCACCGCGATCGCGGCATTGTGCAGGCTCTCCGGCATGCTGGTGGCGGACGAGTAGACGCCCACGCTGAACGACCAGACGATCAGCGCCAGCAGCGCGTAGTCGCGGCCCAGGCTGCGGAACTCCTTGAGCCCCAGGTGGAAGATGTTGGCCAGGCGCTCCATGGTCAGGCCTCCTGCTTCTTCAACAGTGTCGTGCTGAGCAGGGTCAGCAGGGGAATGGTCAGCAGCAGCGGCACGAAATAGGCGGCCAGGTCGGCGACGTCCAGCGCCTTCGAGAAGGCCCCGCGGCTGATTACCACGAAGTGCGACGTCGGATAGACGTGCCCGATCAACGCGCCCAGGCCTTCGAGTGCCGACACCGGGTAGATCAGGCCGGAGAACTGGATGGCCGGCAGCATGGTGGCGATGGCGGTGCCGAACACCGCTGCGATCTGGCTGCGGGTGAAGGTCGATATAAGCAGGCCGAGCCCGGTCGAGCAGAACAGGTAGAGCAGCGCGCCGATTGCCAGGGCCGCCGGGCTGCCCTTGATCGGCACGTCGAACACCAGCACCGCGAAGGTGACGAGGGAGAGGAAGTTGAGCAGGCCGATGCCCACGTAGGGCAGTTGCTTGCCGAGGAGGAACTCCAGCTTCGTGACCGGGGTGACGTAGAGGTTGATGATCGAGCCAAGCTCCTTCTCGCGGACCACGCCGAGTGCGGTGAGCATCGCCGGGATCAGCATCAGCATCATCGGGATTACCGCCGGCACCATGGCCTTGAGGCTTTCCACGTCGGGGTTGTAGCGGTAGCGCACCTCGAGGTCCGCCAGCGCCGCAGCGCCGGGTTGCGGCGAGCGCTGCGCCAGCCCGCGCAGGTAGTCGTTGTGCAGGCCCTGCACATAGCCGTTGATGGTGTCGGCGCGGGTCGGCATGGCGCCGTCGATCCACATGCCGATCTGTGGGCTGGCGCCGCGCTTGAGGTCGCGGCCGAAGTGCGCCGGGATTTCCACCGCCAGGCTGATCTCGCCATCGCGCATGCGTCGCTCGAGGTCGGCGTAATCGGTGATCGCCGGGCGCTCGGTGAAGTAGCGTGAGCCGGTCAGGTTGAGCACGTACTCCTGGCTGGTGGTGGTCTGGTCGCGGTCGAGCACGGCGAAGGTCAGGTTCTCCACGTCCAGGTTGATGCCATAGCCGATGATGAACATCAGCAGCAGCGGGCCGAGCAGAGCCAGCGTGCGACGGATCGGGTCGCGGCGCAGCTCCATGCTCTCGCGCAGCGAGTAGCTGAGCAGCCGGCGCAGGCTGAAGCGCCGTTGTGGCTGCGCCTGTGGCGGCACGGGCGCGCCGACCGGCGTTGCCGGCTCGGTGGCGATGGCGGCGGCGCCGGTGGCTTCCTCGAGGTAGGCGATGAAGGTCGCCTCCAGGGTCGGCAGCCCGCGCTTGGCGATCAGCGCCTGCGGAGTGTCGCTGTCGAGCACCTTGCCCGCGTGCATCAGCGAGATGCGGTCGCAGCGCAGCGCTTCGTTCATGAAGTGGGTGGAGATGAATATGGTCACGCCATCGTTGCGCGACAGGTCGATCATCAGCTCCCAGAAACCGTCGCGGGCGATCGGGTCGACCCCCGAGGTCGGCTCGTCGAGGATCAGGATTTCCGGCTTGTGGATCACCGCCACCGCCAGCGAAAGACGCTGGCGCATGCCCAGCGGCAGGGCGTCGGGCAGGGCGTCCAGCGAGCCGAGCAGGTCGAAGCGGCCAGCCATCTCGGCGACCCGCGCGTCGATCTGCTCGCGCGGCACATGGAACAGCTGGGCGTGCAGCACCAGGTTCTGGCGCACGCTGAGTTCGGCGTACAGCGAGAAGCCCTGGGACATGTAGCCGACCCGGCGGCGGGTGTTCATGTCCTGCGGGTCGACCTTCTGGCCGAACAGGAAGGCTTCGCCCTCGCTGGCCGGCAGCAGGCCGGTGAGCATCTTCATGGTGGTCGACTTGCCGCAGCCGTTGGAGCCGAGGAAGCCGAAGATCTCGCCGCGCTCGATGCGGAAATTCACATGGTCGACCGCGACGAAGTCGCCGAAGCGGCAGGTCAGCTGGCGCGCCTCGATGGCGATCTGTCCGGCTTCGCCCTGGGAGCGCGGCGGAATCACCAGTTGCCGGTGATCGCGGCGTTTCTCCTCCGGCTGCAGGGCGATGAAGGTTTCCTCCAGGCTGCTGCAGCCGGTGGCATCGCGCAGTTCCTGCGGCGTGCCGGTGGCGAGGATGCGCCCGTCGTCCATCGCCATCAGCCAGTCGAAGCGTTCGGCCTCTTCCATGTAGGCGGTGGCGACCAGCACGCTCATGCCGCGGCGTTCGCTGCGCAGGCGTGCGATCAGCTCCCAGAACTGGTTACGCGAGAGCGGATCGACGCCGGTGGTGGGCTCGTCGAGGATCAGCAAATCCGGATCGTGGATCAGCGCGCAGCACAGCCCGAGCTTCTGCTTCATGCCGCCGGACAGCTTGCCGGCCGGGCGCTCGGCGAAGGGCGACAGTCCGGTGCTGGCGAGCAGGTCGGCGATGCGCCGCTGGCGCTCGGTGGCATCCTGGCCGAACAGTCGGCCGAAGAAGTCGACGTTCTCGAACACCGACAGCGTCGGGTAGAGGTTCTTGCCCAGGCCTTGCGGCATGTAGGCGATGCGCGGGCAGACCGCACGGCGGTGTTCGGCATCGGCCATGTCGCCGCCGAGCACTTCGATGTGGCCCTGCTGGATCTTCCGCGCGCCGGCGATCAGCGCCAGCAGGCTGGATTTTCCCACCCCGTCCGGGCCGATCAGGCCGACCATCCGGTCCGCCGGGATGTCCTGATCGACACCGCGCACGGCGTAGGTCTCGCCATAACGCAGGTCGACCCCGTGCAGCCGGGCGACCGCGGGCCGCGAGCTCACTGCGGAACCTTGGTCTGCAGCCTTTCGGGCCATTCAACCTGCGGGTCGAGGCGCAGGTAGGCCATGCCCGGCACGCCGGTCTTCACCTGGGCGAGGTGTTGCTGCAGCAGCGCCGGGTCGATGCGTGCCTTGACCCGGAACATCAGCTTCTCGCGCTCGCTGGCGGTTTCCACGGTTTTCGGGGTGAACTGGGCGACGCTGGCGACGTAGGACACCTTGGCCGGAATCACGTACTGCGGGATCGCGTCGATCACCAGGCGCACGTCCGAGCCGAGGGCGACGCGGCCGGCCTGCGCGGAGGGCAGGAAGAAGGTCATGTAGACGTCACCCAGATCGACCAGGTTGAGCACCTTGCCGCCGGCGGCGAGCACTTCGGCCGGCTGGGCGATGCGGTACTGCACGCGACCGCTGCGCGGCGCCTTCAACTGGCTGTCGTCGATATCGGCGAGCAGGCGGTCGACGCTGGCATTCGCGGCCTCCACCGCAGACTGCGCTTCGATCACCTGCGAGCGTGCGGCGGCGATGCCGGCATCCGCCGAGGCCACCTGCGAGCGCGCCGCCGCCAGCGCCGCCTGGGCGCTCTGCAGGTGCGCCAGGTCATCGTCGAGTTGCTGCCGGGGCATGGCATTGCGCTGCACCATGGCCGCGGTGCGCGTGTAGCGCTTGTCGCTGGCGGAGAGTTCGGCCTGACGCTGGCGCACCACGGCTTCGGCGGTGGTCCTCTCGCTTTCGCGCAGGCTGACCTGGGCCTGCGCGGTGCGCGTGGCATTTTCCGCCTGGCGCACCTGGGCGCGGGCCTGGGCGAGTTGCGCCTCGAGCACCTGGGTGTCCATTTTCGCCACGGTCTGGCCGGCCTCGACGAAGTCGCCTTCGTCCACCTCGATGGAGGCGATGCGCCCGCCGAGCTTGCTGGCGACGTCGATCTCGGTGGCCTCGATGCGTCCGTTGCCGCTGGCGATGCCGTCTTCCAGGCCACTGGGACGCCATTCGAACCAGGCCAGCGCGGCGAGGATCAGGAGCCCGGCGAGAATGCCGGCGCGGATCGTCCATTTTCCCTTGAGTGTCATCGGGAGCTGCCTTCTGCTGCGGAGGGGGACATCGGCCCGTCAGGATAGACGACGAGCGCCGATGCCTTTACAGGTTCAGCTTGAGACGGGCGGCAGTTGGTCGCACTGATTCGGATCAAGCGCGTCCCAGCGCATGCTCCGGTTGCGCCCTGCACGCTTGGCCCGATAGAGCGCGCCGTCCGCCTGGGCCACCAGGGTTTCCGCGCGATTGTCGGGCACGTCGCGCGAGGTGGACAGGCCGATGCTGACGGTCACCCGGCCCAGCGGGCTGTCGGGGTGGGGGATGCGCAGTTCGGCGATCAGCCGCTGCAGTCGCGCGGCGACGTGCTCGGCGCCGGCTTCGTCGGTGTCCATCAGGATCAGCGCGAACTCTTCGCCGCCGTAGCGGCAGGCGACGTCGCCTTCGCGCTGCAGGCCGCGTTGCAGCTGGCCGCCCACCTGGCGCAACGCATCGTCGCCCGCGAGGTGGCCGAGGGCGTCGTTGTAGGCCTTGAAGTGGTCGATATCCAGCAACAGCAAGGCCAGCGGCCGCGCGGTGCGGCACATGCGCCGCCACTCCGCCTGCAGGCGTTGGTCGAAGAAGCGGCGGTTGTAGAGCCCGGTCAGGCCGTCCTGCTGCGACAGCCGCTGCAGGTGCGCTTCCAGTTGCAGGCGTTCGCTGTTGTCGCGGGACACGCCGATCAGGTATTCGTGGCCATTCACCTCCACCAGCTGCGCACTGATTTCCGCGGCCCTGACGCTGCCGTCGCGACGGCGCATCTCGCGCTGGAAGATCGGCGAGGTGTCCTCGCGCTGGGCCTGGCGGACTTCCTCCAGCCAGGCGTGATAGCCGGGCAGGATCTGCTCCGGGGCCTCGCTGAACAGCCGGGCGAAGCTTTGCGCGTCATAGCCGAGGCTGTCGTAGGTGGCGCGGTTGGTGTGCAGCAGGCCGCCGCTCTTCGGATCGATGATGAACAGGCCGTCGCTGCTGGAGTCGGTCAGGTCGAGCACCAGTTGCAGGCGCTCGCGGCTGTCGATCAGCACCTTTTCGATCTCCTCGCGCTGGCGCATTTCCTTGTTCAGGCGACGGTTGCCCGCCTTCAGCGCACGGGCGCGGCGGTCGTTTTCCATCGCCAGGGCGAGGGCCGCCACCAGCAGCAGGCTGATCACCAGGCCGGCGCCAAGGACGAACTCGGGCAACGGGCTGTCCAGGCTGGCGACCAGTTCACGGGTCGGGCTGAGTTGCAGCGCGAAGGCATCGTTGTTCAGCAGGTGCAGCGGAACCTGCTGCTGGAGGTCGTCGCGCGCCTCGCGGGTGGTATGGGTGTAGATCGAATTCTGCCGTTCCAGCAGGCGCACGTTGAACTCGTCGGCGCTGTCCGCCAGCAGCTCGTCCATCAACTCCTCGACGCGGAAAACCCCCTGCACGAAGCCGTCGAAGCGCGCTACGCCCTGTTTGTCATGCAGGTAGATAGGGTCGTAGAGGACGAAGCCGCGGCCGCCCTGAACCAGGGCGAAGCTGTTGGAAAACTGCGGCTGGCCGCTGGCCTTGGCCTGCATGGCGATCGGGTAGTTCGGGTGCGTGGGCGTGAGCTGGAAATCGCGCGCGGCCTCGTTGCCTGCCAGGGGCAGCAACCAGTGGATGCGCAGGTCGGCGCCCATCCACTGGATCGACTGATAGCCCTTGAAGTGGCGCAGGGCGAACTCGACGGTGAGTGTCCACTCGTCGTGCGGAATGCGCCCGTGGAAATCCCACAGCTGGGCGATGCGCGAGAGGTTCTGCACCTCCTCGTCGATGTTGCTCTCCAAGGTCTGCGCCAGCGCCCGCGCGTGATAGGCGACGCGCTCGGCGACGCGTTCCTGCTGGATGCTGCGCAGCTTGTGCCACAGCAACCCGCAGCCGCCGAACAGCAGAATCAGCAGTAGCAGCAGCAACAGGCGCGCGGACCAGACGAAACGCTTACGAGGCATCGGGGATTCCAGGGTAATTGGCTGCTGTCATAGCACAGTGCCGCCAGCCGCTCAACGCAGCGCGAGCACGCGCAGCCAGTCGTCCTCGCCGATGGGCATCACCGACAGGCGACTGCCCTTCTGCAGCAGCGGCATCCGCGCCAGCTTCGGCTCGGCGCGCAGGCGTTTCAGGCTCAGCAGCGCGGGAAACGCTTCGACGAACGCCACGTCACGCGCGCTCCAGGGGTTCTTTTCCAGGCTCGCCCTGGCATCGAAGTAGGGGCTCTCGGGGTCCAATGCCGTGGGGTCGGGATAGGGCTCGCCGACGATCCTGCCGATGCCGGCGATGCCCGGTTCCGCGCAGCTGGAGTGGTGGAAAAGGAACAGTTCGCCCACATTCATGGCGCGCAGATAATTGCGTGCCTGATAATTGCGCACGCCATCCCAGCGCGCCTGCCCCAGGCGCTGCAGGTCGCGGATAGACAGCTCGTCGGGTTCGGACTTCATCAGCCAGTGCGGCATGAACCTTGCTCCTTGTTTTTGGTGTTGGGGTGGGGCTGATTCTGGTCTGACGTGCGGTCATCTAGCCAATTGCACGGACTCCTGGCTTGGCGGAAAATGCCGCCCGTTCGACCCGCAACGGCCGCGAGCCCGAAAAGAAAATGCCGGCGAACATTGCGCAACATTTGCCTGGAAGGGGGAGGCAATTAGATGAAACGTAAACCTGATCTGTTGTGGGTTCTGGTCATTCTGTTCGGTCTGGGTGTGGTGACTACCGGCTACACCCAGAGTCAGTGGGAACGTCCCGGTGACATCCCGGTGAGCGTTTCGGCGCAGCAGCAACGCTGATTGCCTCCCGCGCCACGCATCCTCCGGTGGCGCCGTACCATCCGCTGTCGGTGACGCAAGCCTGCAGCGGGACATCCCAACTGGCCTGGGCCAGTCGATCCACCTTCTGACAGTCATGCGCCAAGCCGATCAATCGCGGCTTGTGTATCCCCTTGCGGCGCTGCAGAAACGCCAGGCTGCGGTCGTAGAATCCGCCGCCCATGCCCAGCCTTCCGCCGTTTTCATCGAAGCCCACCAGCGGTAGCAGGATCAGGTCCAGTGCCCATGGCTTGCGTTGCCGCTTCGGCACGCGCGTCGGTTCGGCGATACCGAAGCGGTTGCCGCGCAAGCGTTCGCCCGCGCGCACGCGCTGGAACGCCATGCGCGTGCGCGGCCAGGGATTGAGTACCGGTAGATAGGTCGCCTTGCCGCGGCGGCGCGCTTCCTCGAGCAGCAGGCGCGGATCGATTTCGCCGTCATTGGGCAGGTACATTGCGATGTGCCGGGCACGCCGAAACAGCGCGTGCTGCGCAAGGCGGCGGTACAGCGCGCGGGCGGCCTGGCGTTGTTCGAGGCGACTCAGGGAGCGACGCCGCCGTCGCAGCAGGCGACGCAGTTCGGCGCGGGAAAGGGATTCGCTGGCGATCATCAAGGACGGGCCGCTGCGGATGACCGAAGAATCCGCGGACTGAATCCACGGATTGAAAAGGTGACTCCCCGAGGTGCCGCTGTCGGTTTGACCCTTGAACCCGAAAGTTCAAGGTGGCGACTGCAGGAGACCGTAAGGCTTTCCGTCAGGCGGACATGCACACGGGCCCCACGTGCAGCCTCCAGGGTTTTGCGTATCGGGAGAGGGACGTGACCAACTGGCGCACACACCAGGGAGCTGTGGCGAGTATACCCCAATAGGCCGCCGTGCAATTAGCTACGGGCTTCATCCGGATCGGTGGCAAGGGCCTCGTCGACTCGATCCAGCAGATCGCGCACCTGTTCTCGGGTGGAATCCGCCTGCAGATCGAGGCGTTGCTGCTTGTGCAGCAGGTCGTGGGTGATGTTGAGGGCGGCCATCACGGCGACGCGGTCGGCACCGATGACTTTGCCGCTGGTGCGTATCTCGCGCATCTTGCCGTCCAGGTAGCGCGCGGCGCTCTCCAGGTTGGCTCGCTCGTCCTGCGGGCAGGAGATGCAGTACTCCTTGTCGAGAATCTGCACGTTTACGGTATTTGGCTGGGTCATTAGTCCTGCTCCAGGGCTTTCAGGCGCGAAATCATCGCTTCGACCTTCTGCCGGGCCATTTCGTTCTTTTCGATCAGATGAGCGCGCTCTTCGCGCCAGGAACGCTCGCTTGCCAGCAGGAGTCGGTTCTGCGTCTTGAGCTGCTCTATGCGCTGGATTAACAGCTCCAGCTTGCCCGCGAGCGCTTGCAGTTCGGCGTGTTCCATGGGCTCCCTACTTGGGCTGATTGATGGGCGGAACTATAACAGCCGCTCGGCAGGACGCCGGACCGGCATCGCCCCGATACTTCGCGCGAAGGGCTCGCGGCAAACGGCCACGGCGGGTGCCGACGTGCTGCGACAGGGCTGCCTTCGGGGCGTCAGGCTGCTAGGATACCTGGCCCTCATTCTAGTGATTGCGCCCTTCCGCGCCTAGCCGCCCATGCCTTCTTCGAACTCCCCGTACACCGCTTTCGCCGCGCTGCTTTCCAGCAGCGGTCACCCCGTTTCCCCGGCCGAACTGCATGGCCTTCTGCTCGGTCGCAGCTGCGCTGGTGCAGACTTCGATCACGCAGCATGGCTGCAGGATGCCGCCGAACTGCTCGGCGGCGAGCCGCAGGACAACGTGCGCCAGGCGCTCATCGGCCTGCAGGACATGGTCAAGAGCGAACTCACCGGCGACGACATCGCCGTGGTCCTGCTGCTGCCTGGCGACGACGCGCCGCTGAGCGAGCGTGCCGTCGCCCTCGGCCAGTGGTGCCAGGGCTTCCTCGGCGGCTTCGGCATGACCGCCCGTGACGGCGCATTGTCCGCCGAGGCCATGGAAGTGCTGCAGGACCTCGCCGCCATCGCCCAGGTGCAAAGCGCGCTGGAAGAGTCCGAAGACGGCGAGAACGACTACATGGAAGTGATGGAGTACCTACGCGTCGCCCCCCTTCTATTGTTTACCGAATGTGCCAAGCCGGTCGCCGCGGCGCCCGTTGCGAGCAAACCCTCCCTGCACTGAGAAGCTAAGGCGTCCTGCCATGACCAGCATCCCGAAGTCGGAATACGCCCGCCGCCGCAAAGCGCTGATGGCGCAGATGGAACCCAACAGCATTGCCATCCTGCCGGCCGCGCCGGTGTATATCCGCAACCGCGATGTCGAGCATGTCTATCGTCAGGACAGCGACTTCCAGTACCTCTCGGGCTTTCCCGAGCCGGAAGCGGTGATCGCCCTGATCCCCGGCCGCGAGCACGGCGAGTACGTGCTGTTCTGCCGGGAGCGCAACCCCGAGCGCGAACTGTGGGACGGCCTGCGCGCCGGCCAGGACGGCGCGATCCGCAACTTCGGCGCCGACGATGCCTTCCCCATCGGCGACATCGACGACATTCTTCCCGGCTTGATCGAAGGCCGCGAGCGGGTCTACTACGCGATCGGCACCAATCCGGAGTTCGACCAGCACCTGATGGAGTGGGTCAACGTGATCCGCTCCAAGGCGCGCCAGGGCGCGCAGCCGCCGAACGAGTTCGTCGCCCTCGACCACCTGTTGCACGACATGCGCCTGTACAAGAGCGCCGCCGAGGTGAAGGTGATGCGCGAGGCCGCGGAAATCTCCGCGCGCGCGCACATCCGCGCCATGCAGGCGAGCCGCGCCGGGCTCTTCGAGTACCACCTCGAGGCCGAGCTGGACTACGAGTTCCGCAAGGGCGGGGCGAAGATGCCGGCCTACGGCTCCATCGTTGCGGGCGGGCGCCACGGCTGCATCCTGCATTTACGCGTGAACGCCTCGGTGT